>JBLMWU010000187.1:0-8362 GCA_050257395.1 Gemmatimonadota bacterium
ACCCAGGTCCCCGATCCGGTGCGGGCGGTCAGCCAGCCTTCGGCGGTCAGCTGGCTGTAGGCGTCGGCGACGGTGTTGCGGGCGAGGCCGAGATCCGCTGCCAGGGCACGCGAGGGCGGCAGCCGCGTGCCCGGGCGCAGCCGCCCGCTGCTCACCGCGTCCCGCAGCGCGTTCTCCAGCCCGGCCCGGACCCGCGAGCCGGTGACATCGAGGTGCAGGTCGATCCCGGAATTGGCCCATGTTTCTGCCATCAGTTTGGACCTTACCGTGGGCCGCTGACGCTCGTAGCGTGGCGGTATGAGCACAGACACCACCCACACACCTGACGCCCGGGCCGCCGCTGAGATCGCCAGCCGCCTGGACTTCGAGTCCACCGCGGCCGGCTTCTACCGGGCCGTGGTCCACCTGGACCGGGCCGCCACCAAAGAACTCGACCAGGCCGGGCTGGAGCCCCGGCTGCGCGAGCTGGTCCGCATCCGGGCCTCCCAGCTGAACGGCTGCGCGTACTGCATCGACATGCACACCAAGGACGCGCGGGCGATCGGGGAGACCGAGCAGCGCCTGTACGGGCTGGCTGCCTGGCGGGAGACGCCGTACTTCTCCGCCCGGGAACGCGCTGCGCTGGCGTTCGCCGAGGAGGTGACGCTGCTCGCGCAGACCCATGTCCCGGCCGCGGCCTACCAGGCGGTGGCGGCGGAGTTCAGCCAGGCGGAGATCGCCGCGCTGCTCAGCCTGATCATCACCATCAACGCGTGGAACGCGATCAGCGTGGCGACCCGCGCCTGGGAGCCCGGCTCGTACGTGCCCTGACCAGCCCTGACCAGCGGTGACCGCGGCCGGCGGCCGCGGTCACCGGGCGTGCCGGCCGCTTCACATCCGCGTAACATCCGTGGGCTAGCGTGGGCCTGGTGATGACCAAGCAGGAGGCGGCGGCGGAGGTCCGGGCCGCCAAGACCCGGCTCGGCCTGACCTGGGCCCAGCTCGCGGAGGCGGTCGGCGCGGCGCCGGCCTGGACGGTCTCGGCGCTGCTCGGCCAGCAGCCGATGACCGCCGCCCAGGCCAAGGCGGCGGTGTCGCTGCTGGACCTCGGCGACGACGTGGCCGTGGCGCTGCAGCAGCAGCCCACCCGCGGGGCGCTGGACCGAGCTGTCCCGGTGGATCCGACCATCTACCGGTTCTACGAGGTGCTCCAGGTGTACGGGCCCACCATCAAGGAGCTCATCCACGAGCAGTTCGGCGACGGCATCATGAGCGCCATCAACTTCCGGCTCGACGTCAGCCGGGCCGCCGACCCGGCCGGGGACCGGGTGGTGGTGACCCTGGACGGGAAGTTCCTGCCCTACCAGTGGTGACCGGCCGGGCCGCGCCCGGCCGCAGGCCGCTCACAGCCCGCCCAGCAGGTCCGTCTCGGTGATGCCGGGCCCCTGCCCGTCGCGGATGAACCACTCGGTGCCGAACGCGAAGGCGAACGCCTCGTCCGGCAGCGCCAGGAAGAACGACTGCTCGCTGATCTGGCTGGCGTGCGCGCGCATGGCGCGGCGCTTGTGCGCCAGGTAGGGGGACACGTCCACGGCCGCGGTGATCACCGACTCGGGCTTGCCGAAGCCGGGATCCTGCGTGACGTCGGGCGTCTCGATCCCGGCCGCCGCGGCCTGCTCCGCGAACGCCTGCATGCCCCGCAGCATGTGGTCGCGGTTGATGGTGTTCTGGTACACCCGCGGCGTGCCGGCCAGCGCCGCCGCCCGCAGCCCCACCCGGTGCACCTGGATGTGGTCCGGGTGCCCGTACCCGCCGTTGTCGTCGTAGCAGGTGAGCACGTCCGCCTGCTCCTCGTCCAGGATGGCGGCCAGCCGCTTGGCGGCCTCGTCCACGTCAGCGGTCCAGAACGAGCCCGCGGCCTGGTTGGCGGGCGTGCCCATCATCCCCGAGTCGGTGTAGCCGAGGAACTCCAGCCGCTGCGCGCCCAGGATGTCCGCTGACGCCTGCGTCTCGGCGACCCGCCGCTGCCACAGCTCCTCGCCGCCGGCCAGGAACCCGGGCGGCACCTCGCCCCGCTCGCCGCGGGTGGCCACCACCAGGACCACCCGGTTGCCCTCCTCGGCGGCCTTGCGCATCACGCCGCCGCAGGCGATGCACTCGTCGTCGGGATGGGCGTGGAACGACACCAGCGTGGCCATGCGCCGACGGTACCCGACGGGGGGCCGCGGCCCGGGGGCGGCGCGCGCCCGCGGCACGGGCGCGGCGGACCGGGCCGGGCGAGCGGCGCCGCCAGCCGGCCGTGGCGGCTACCGTGGGCCGGGTGGATGAGAATCGTGCCCGGCGGGTGACGGACGCCCTGCGTGACCGGGGAATCAACGCGCACCTGGCGCGGGTCGGCGTCGGCCAGTTCGGGGTGCGGGTGTCGCTGGCCGGCGGCCGGGAGGCCGAGTGGGACACCGACGGCACCGCCGGCCTGGAGGCCCAGGTGATGCGGGACGGCATGCTGGTCGGCTACGTGCCCATGATCGACGGGTCCGAGGACTTCGGCGAAGAGCAGATCGTGGATGCGATCGCCCGCACCGACTACGACCGGCCGGTCGCCCGCCAGCGCAGCACCGCGCCCGCGCCAGCCCCGGCGCTGCCCCGGGAAGGCGGCGTGTTCCGCCGCTTCCTGGACGGCTTCCGCTACCGCTGACCGCCGCGCGGCCGGGCCGGGCCGATCGCGATCCCCGCGCCCAGCATGGCCAGCTCCACAGCGAGGCCGCGGCGCCAGTGCAGCGAGCCGTCCTGGGAGTACTCCAGGCCGAGCCCGACCTTGGGTGAGCCTTCCAGGAACAGCGGCAGGTCGGGCGCGTGCGCGATGAAGTCCAGCACCCAGTGGCTGAACACCAGCAGCCCGAGCACCGCGCCGGTGCGGCGGCTGCGGTAGCGGCGGGCCGCCACCGCCCCCGCCGCGGCCGACCAGGTGGCCGCCCCGGCCAGCCCGTGCGACCACGGGTAGGACGACGCGTCCGAGGCAGGGCCCGGGCGGGCCTGAATGCGCTCGACGCCCGCACTGACCAGGGCGAAGCACAGCAGGTCGAGCCCGTCCGCCGCCACGAGCAGCACCGGGTAGGAAACCTCCGGGGCGGCCCGTTTCGCCGCGAGCGCGGCCCCGACATGACCGAACAGCATGACACCCTCCGCAAGCGGGCCTGGGATGCCTACTGCCAGCCTGGCGCGCCGCCAGGGGCTGCTGGCAGGGCCGTTCGTCCCGGGCTGCCGCCGCGGGCCGGCCGGGCGCAAAGGATGTCGAGAATCCGCGGCCGGGTCCGACTGCCAGGTGAGTGCCGCCAGCGGGGCGGCCGGCGAGAGGAGAAGGCCATGCTGATCCGCGCGCGCATGGGAGTCAGCGCCGACGGTTTCGTGGCGACCCCGGACGGGGTGCCCACCCTGGCGATCATGCCCGGGTTCGTGCCGGGGGAGTCGCACGGCTTCCCGGAGTTCATCGAGGGCTGCGACGCGGTGGCCATGGGACGCAGCACATTCGTGCCCGCGCTGGGGGCACCCAGCTGGCCCTGGCCCGGCCTGCAGGTCTTCGTGCTGACCTCCAGCCCGCTGCCCGCGGGCACCCCGGGCGACGTCATCGCGGTCAGCGGCGGCCCGGCCGCGCTGGCCCGGCAGCTGCGCGCCCGCCCGTCCGGCGGCGACGTGCACCTGGTCGGCGGCCCGCGCGCGATCCGGGGCTGCCAGGAGGCCGGCGTCCTGGACCGGCTGGAGCTCGTCATCCTGCCGATCCTGCTGGGCAGCGGCGTCCCGCTGTCGCCCGCCGGGGCGCCGCCGGTGCCGCTGCGGCTGCTGCGGGCGGACCGCACCTTCCCGGACGGCTCGGCGGAACTCGTCTACGAGATGGGCGGCGCTGCCTGAGGGCGGCCCGCCGGCAGGCCCGGCGGTGCCGGCCCGCGGTGCCGGCCCACGCACCCGGGCCTGCCGGCCCGGCCGCCGGGCACCTCAGGCGCGCTCCGCGGTGATGTCCAGCCGGATGCCGAGGTGGCGGGCTGCCAGGCCGCGGGCGCGGGTCACGCCGAAGCTGAGCCGGTCGACCCGGGCGCTGGCCCGGAGCCGCAGCAGTGGCCCGTGCAATAACGTGACGCCTGTGCCGGGGGCGGCCGGTTCACCGGTGGTACAGCTATGCGTCAGGCGGAAACCGCCACCGCCGCCCGCCCGCGCATGCCACCGGCCACACCAGCGCCGGATGCCGTGGCTACCAGGTGTCGAGGTGGGGGAGGAGGTCGGCGAGGCGGGTGATCACGGCGTCGGGGACGGCCGCGGCGTAGGCGGGCACGTCGCTGTTGGGGACCAGAACGGCGCGCATGCCGGCGCTCTTGGCGCCGTGGACGTCGTCGTAGGGGCGGTCCCCGACGAACACGCACGACGTGGGGTCGGTCACGCCGATCGCCGCCATCGCGGCGCGGAACGCCTCCGGGTGCGGCTTGGCCCAGGGGATCTCGCTGCTGTACACGGCGCCGTCCAGCAGGTGCAGCACGTCGTCGCGGAGGAAGACCCGCTCGTGGGCGCTGCGCGGCCACATGGTGTTAGACAGCACGCCGATCCTGATGCCGCGCCCGCGCAGCTCCCGCAGCAGCGGGATCACCTCCGGGTCGGTGTAGGTGTGCTGGTCCCAGGCCTGGAAGTAGCTGGCCAGCAGCGCTTCGGTGGCGGTGATCCCGGCCCGCTCGAAGACCTGCTCCAGGGTGGCGCTGCGGTGGGAGCGCTCGGTCGCCAGCCACAGGTCAACTTCCGCGGTGCGGATGGCGGCGGCGATCTCGTGCGCCCGGCCGTCCGGGAAGTGCGGCGTGCACACCTCGCGCCACAGCAGTTCCTGGTCGAAGACGTGCCACGGGGTCAGGGTCCCGCCCCAGTCGAAAATGACCCCGTCGATCGCCATGGACGGATTTTATGCGGGGCCCCGCGGGCTCAGGGCACGAGTGACCGGTACCTGACCCGCTTGACCGCGCCCCGGCTGCGCAGCGTGGCGACCAGGATGATGCCGCCGACCCCGAGCAGCATCAGGCCGATCCCGGGCAGCACCGTGACCAGGAAGCCGGGCAGCGGGGAGCCGACCGCCAGCGCGCTGCCGCCGGGCACCGCGGGCGCGCCGGGGCCGTCCAGGACGACCGTGCCGGGGCCGGAGACGGTCAGGTCCAGCACCGCCACGCCCTCGACCGGGCCGCTGGCGTACACCTCCCCGCTGGGGTCCAGCCGCAGGCTCACCCTGAGCGAGGGGCCGGCCGGCCGGGCCCGGACCCGGAAGCCGGGGACCGCCCGGTCCGCGGCGCCCGGTGCCTCGTAGCTGACGACATAGGTGCCGGCGTGCGGGAGGACGACCCGGCCGCCGGCTGGCAGCGCCACCCGCTGCAGCGACGCGATCCGCTGGTCGGTGGCCCGCACCCCGAGCAGCGGCCAGGCCATGCCCGCCAGCAGCACCAGCAGGGCGGCCCAGTACCACAGCGCCCCCGCGCGCCGCACCGGCCGGGGCACGGTGACCGGCCTGGCCTCGGCGACAGCCGACCCGGAGCGGCCCACCGGGCTGGTCAGCTCGTCCACGGCTGCTCCTGCGCTCAGGTCCGGAAAAGGTCTACTCGTCACCTTGGAATGGATTATCCCGGTATGCGAGGAAAAACACTAGGTTCTGGCTGTAGCGGTCCGGGCACCCACCGGCACGGAACGGCGCCTGGGCCTGGCCAGCCGGCCCTCGGTGATGAATCGTGGAGGCAGGCGCTGCCGCCAGGCAGCGGGGGGGTTTGGAAACTTGGCCGGGGCGTTCCCCTGCAGTCGCCGCGCGTTCGCGCGGCACCCCTACGGTCACGGCAGGACCGCCCGGCACGCCCCGCCGGGCGGCGGGCGGAGGAGGAAGATCATGCGACAGCGCCAGCATTGGCTCGCCAGGAGGATCGCTGCCGTCACCGGATGCGCCTCGCTGCTCAGCGGGGCAGTCATCATCGGCGGCGCCGGCCCGGCGCGGCCTTAACCCACCGCCCGCCGGCGGTGGCCAGCCCGGCCGCGGGCTGCCACCTGGGCAAGGGCGTGAAGCACGTGGTCCAGCTCGTGTTCGACAACGTCCACTTCTTCCGGGACAACCCGAACGTGCCCTCGGACCTGCAGCTGATGCCCAACCTGCTGAACTTCATCACCGGCAACGGCACCATGCTGTCCAACAACCACACCCCGCTGATCGCGCACACGGCCGACGACATCCTGACCACGCTGACCGGCCTGTACGGCGACCGCCAGGGCATGCCGATCTCCAACGGCTACCGGACCTTCAACCCCGACGGCACCACCGACCCGGCGAGCTCGTTCGCCTACTGGACCGACCCGGTCTTCGACACCGCCGCGAGCCCCACCGCGGGCCACGACACGAACCCGTCGATGGTGTACTCGCCGGTCCCGCCGGCCACCGCCCGGCCCGCGCCGCAGCCCTCCTCGATCACCCCGGCGCCGTGGGTCCCGTTCACCAGGGCGGGCTGTGACTTCGGCGCCGTCGGCACCGCGAACCTGGAGCTGGAGAACACCAGCGTGGACATCCCGAAGGTGTTCGGCGCGAACTCGCCGGAGGCGCAGCAGCTCGCCGCCGATGGGGACACGCACAAGGATGCCGAGAGCGCCGACTACGTCGGGGTGGCGGTGCACTGCGCCAAGGGCAGCGGGTTCTGCTCGGGCGCGCAGGGGGTCAAGTACGGCCAGACGTCGCCCAGCCCCACCGCCGTGCCCGACCTGCTGCCCAGCGAGCCGGGCGGGTACGGCGGCTTCCAGGGCCTGTTCGGCCACCGCTACGTCGCGCCGCAGCTCGGCGCGGGCACCCCGGGCGTGACCCGCAACGGGTACCAGGTGACCAACGCCGCCGGCAACCTGGTGGACCTGAACGGCAACCAGATCAACGGCGCCTTCCTGAGCACCCCCGGGTTCCCCGGCTTCAGCACCATCAACGCGGCCCAGACCCTGGCGTACGTGGCCGACATGCAGGAGTCCGGGGTGCCGGTGACCACCGGGTACCTCTCGGACCTGCACGGGAACGAGCACATCCCCGGCCTGGCCGCGTGCGCCGGCGCGCCGCCGGCCCTCGGGCCCGGCTCGGCCTGCTACATCGCCCAGGCGCAGTACTACAACGACGCGTTCGGCGCGTTCTTCAAGCGGCTGGCCGCGGACGGCATCACCCCGGCGAACACCCTGTTCGTGGTGAGCGCTGACGAGGGTGACCACGTGGCGGGCGCGAACGTGGGCCGGGCGATCCAGCCCACCCCGGCCACCTGCGACGGCGCCACGGTGAGCGGCACCACGGTCACCCCGGACAACCTGTGCACCTACCCGCAGGGCTCGTTCGGTGAGCTGGCCGGGAACCTGACCGGCCTGCTGGCCAGCCAGGCCGGCGACACCACCCCGTTCACCCTGGAGAACGACTCCGCGCCGGAGTTCTACGTCACCGGGCAGCCGGCCGCCACCGCGCCCGCGGTCCGCACCCTGGAACGCGACACCGGCAGCCTCACCGCCGCCAACCCCTACACCGGCACCACCCAGCCGGTCACCAACTACCTGGCCGACCAGACCGAGGAGGCGGTCCTGCACATGGTCAACGCCGACCCGGCGCGGACGCCGACGTTCGCCATGTTCGCCCGGCCGGACTACTTCCTGTCCAGCGGCCCCGTCCCGTGCAGCGGGCCGTGCGTCACCCAGAACAGCGGCTTCGCCTACAACCACGGCGACTACGCCGCCGAGATCGACACCAACTGGCTCGGCATCGCCGGCCCGGGGGTGGCGAACCTCGGGGTGGACGGGACCGCGGCGGGGCAGGGGCCGAACTCGGCTGGCCCGGACAGCGGGCAGGTCACGGTGCCCGGCAGCGGCACCACCGGGACCTGGATCGACGAGACCGACATCCGGCCCACGATCCTGTACCTCACCGGCCTGCGCGACGGCTACCAGACCGACGGGCGGGTGATCAGCCAGATCCTGACCCACCCCACCGGCGCGCTGACCGGGCCCGGGGTCACCGCGCTGGCCGACTGCTACAAGCAGCTCAACTCCAGCGTCGGCCAGTTCGGCACCGCGACCCTGCAGGCGGCGACCAAGGCGATCGAGAGCAATAGCACCGGTGACCAGGCCTACCTGAGCACCGACCGGGCGCTGTCCGCGCTGGAGCACGCCCGGGACGCGCTGGCCGGCCGGGTCAGGGCCGAACTGGCTGCGGCTGCGGCGGGCACGCCGCTGCACGGTGCGGCGGCCCAGACGGCGGCCTGCCGGGCCCTCATCGGCGCGGCCCAGCACCTGGCCGCGACCGCCGGCTGACCGGCTCCGCGCTGGGCCGCCTTTCATCGGCAGTGCGGATCGTCCCCCTTTCGCGGGG
>JBLMWU010000188.1:0-5001 GCA_050257395.1 Gemmatimonadota bacterium
CGCGACATCTCAGCGCCGCCCAGCCGCCCGGAGCACTGCACCCGGATCCCCCGGGCGCCGCCCTTCATGGCCGTCTGCATGGCCTTGCGCATGGCCCGCCGGAACGACACCCGGCTGGACAGCTGCTCGGCCACGCCCTGCGCGACCAGCTGCGCGTCCGTCTCGGGGTTCTTGACCTCGAGGATGTTCAGCTGGATCTGCTTGCTGGTCAGCTTCTCCAGGTCGGTCCGGATGCGGTCCGCCTCGGCGCCGCGCCGGCCGATGACGATGCCGGGGCGCGCGGTGTGGATGTCCACCCGGACCCGGTCCCGGGTCCGCTCGATCTCGACCTTGGAGATGCCCGCCCGCTCCATGCCCCGCTGCAGCATCCGGCGGATGGCCACGTCCTCGGCGACGTAATCCTTGTACAGCTTGTCCGCATACCACCGGCTCTTGAAGTCGGTGGTGATGCCAAGCCGGAACCCGTGCGGGTTCACCTTCTGGCCCACTAGCGGGTCCTCCCCTTGGTCTCGTCGGAGACGATGACGGTGATGTGGCTGGTCCGCTTGTTGATCCGGTAACCGCGGCCCTGGGCGCGCGGCCGGAAACGCTTGAGGGTGGGCCCTTCGTCCACCCAGGCCCGGCTCACCACGAGTGCGTCCGCGTCCACCCGCTGGTCCTGGCCCGCATTGGCGATGGCGCTCGCCAGCACCTTGCCGACCGGGCCGCTCGCCGACTGCGGTGCGAAAGCGAGCACTGCCTGCGCCTCGCTGGCGGGCATGCCGCGGATGAGGTCCACCACCCGGCGGGCCTTCCGGGGCGTGACGCGCACGAACCGCGCCTTGGCCCTAGCCTCCATCGCTCTTTCTCCGTCTCTTCAGCGCGCGCCCGGCCTAGCGCCGGCTGCGGCGGTCGTCCTTGACATGACTGCGGAACGTGCGGGTGGGCGCGAACTCACCGAGCTTGTGGCCGACCATGGCCTCGGTGACGAACACCGGCACATGCTTGCGGCCGTCGTGCACCGCGATCGTGTGCCCGAGCATCGCAGGCACGATCATGGAACGGCGTGACCATGTCTTGATCACGTTCCGGGTCCCCTTGTCGTTCTGCGTGTCCACCTTCTTCATCAGGTGGTCATCGACAAAGGGGCCTTTCTTAAGGCTACGAGGCATGGTGAGGTGCTCCTACCGCTTCTTCTTGCTGCGCCTGCGGGTGATCAGCCGGTCGCTGGGCTTGTTTGCCTTGCGGGTGCGGCCCTCGGGCTTGCCCCAGGGGCTGACCGGGTGGCGGCCGCCGGAGCTCTTGCCCTCGCCGCCGCCGAGCGGGTGGTCGACCGGGTTCATCGCCACGCCGCGGACCGTGGGCCGGCGGCCCTTCCACCGGGACCGGCCCGCCTTGCCGAGCTTGATGTTGCCCTGCTCCGCGTTGCCGACCTCGCCGACGCTGGCCCGGCAGCTGGCGTCCACCCGCCGGATCTCGCCGGAGGGCATGCGCAGGGCCGCGTACCCGCCCTCCTTGGCGAGCAGCTGCACACCCGCGCCCGCGGAGCGGGCGATCTTGGCGCCGCCGCCCGGCCGCAGCTCGATGGCGTGCACCATGGTGCCGGTCGGGATGTTGCGCAGCGGCAGGCAGTTGCCCGGCCTGATGTCCGCGCCCGGCCCGTTCTCGACCCGGTCACCCTGCCGCATGCCCTGCGGGGCCAGGATGTAGCGCTTCTCGCCGTCGGCGTAGTGCAGCAGCGCGATCCGGGAGGTGCGGTTCGGGTCGTACTCCAGGTGCGCGACCCTGGCCGGGACGCCGTCCTTGTCGGCGCGCCGGAAATCGATCAGCCGGTAGGCACGCTTGTGGCCGCCGCCCTGGTGGCGGGCCGTGATCCGGCCGTGCACATTCCGGCCGCCCCGCGAGTGCAGGGGACGGACCAGCGACTTCTCAGGCTCGCTGCGCGTGATCTCAGCGAAGTCTGCGCCGCTCGCGCCCCGCCTGCCCGGGGTGATCGGCTTGTACTTGCGGATGCCCATCTCTGCTCAAGCTCCTGTCGATGTCGCGCCGGCTAGCTGACCGGTCCGCCGAACAAGTCGATCCGGTCACCTTCGGCCACGCTCACGATGGCGCGCTTGGTGTCGGCCCGCTTGCCCCAGCCGAACCGGGTGCGGCGGCGCTTGCCCGGGCGGTTGAGCGTGTTGACGCCGGTCACCTTGACCTTGAAGACTTCCTCGACCGCCTGCCGGATCTGGGTCCGGTTGGCGTCCGGGGCCACCACGAAGGTGTACTTGCCGTCGTCGGCCAGCCGGTAGCTCTTCTCCGAGATGACCGGCCGGAGCAGGACGTCCCGGGGGTTCGAGACCTTGCTCACTGCTGGCCCTCCTTCTTGACAGCGCCGCCAGCGGAGCGGGCGACGAACGCGTTGAAGGCGGCCTCGGTGAACACCACGTGGTCGCTCACCAGCACGTCGTAGGTGTTGAGCTGGCCCGTCCCGAGCAGGTGCACGCCGGGGGCGTTGCGCAGGCTCTTCCAGGTCAGCTCGTCATCGGCGTCCGCCACCACCAGCACGCCCGCGGGCAGCTGGCCGCCCACGGCCGCCTGCAGCACCGCCAGCGCGTCCTTGGTCTTCGGCGCATCGCCCTCGACGAAGGCGCTGACCACCGCGACCCGGCCGTGTGCCGCCCGGTCGGACAGCGCCCCGCGCAGCGCGGCGGCCTTCATCTTCTTGGGGGTGCGCTGCTCGTACGAGCGCGGCTGCGGGCCGTGCACGACGCCGCCGCCGGCGTACTGCGGCGCCCGCAGCGAGCCCTGCCGGGCCCGGCCGGTGCCCTTCTGCCGGTACGGCTTCTTGCCGCCGCCGCGCACCGCGCCGCGGGTCTTGGTGGCGTGGGTGCCCCGCCGGGCCGCGGCCTCCTGCGCCACCACCACCTGGTGGATGAGCGGGATGTTGACCTTGGCGCCGAAGATCTCCTCGGGGAGCTCGACGCTGTCACTCGGCTTTCCGGACGGGGTGACGACGCTGACGGTGCTCACCGGGCCTCCTTCACCGCGAGCTGCTTGGCGGCGCTGCGGACCAGGACCAGGCTCCCGGCGGGGCCGGGTACCGCGCCCTTGATCAGCAGCAGGCCGCGCTCGGTGTCCACCGCGTGCACGGTGAGCCGGGCGACGGTGGTGCGGGCGTTGCCCATCCGGCCGGCCATCCGCAGGCCCTTGAACACCCGGCCCGGGGTGGCGCAGCCGCCGATGGAGCCGGGCGCGCGGTGCTTGCGCTGGGTGCCGTGGGAGGCGCCGAGGCCTTTGAAGCCGTGCCGCTTCATGACGCCCGCGGTGCCCTTGCCTTTGCTGCGGCCGGTCACGTCGACCAGGTCGCCCGCGGCGAACGTGTCCGCGGTCACCTCCTGGCCGAGCGTGTACTGGTCGGCGTCGTCGGTGCGCAGCTCGACCAGGTACCGGCGCGGCGTGACCCCGGCCTTGGTGAAGTGCCCGGCGACCGGCTTGGTCACCTTGCGCGGGTCGATCTCGCCGTAGCCGAGCTGGACGGCCGAGTAGCCGTCCGTGGGCGGCGTGCGGACCGCGGTCACGACGTTGGGACCCGCCTGCACGACGGTGACCGGCACGATGCGGCCGTCGTCGGCGAAGACCTGGGTCATGCCGAGCTTGGTGCCCAGGACGCCCTTGAGGTTCTTGCTCATGTCAGTGCGTTCCTCAGAGCTTGATCTCGATGTCCACGCCGGCCGGCAGGTCGAGGCGCATCAGCGAGTCGACGGTCTTCGGCGTGGGGTCGATGATGTCGATCAGCCGCTTGTGCGTGCGCATCTCGAAGTGCTCGCGCGAGTCCTTGTACTTGTGCGGCGACCGGATGACGCAGTACACGTTCTTCTCCGTGGGCAGCGGGACCGGCCCGGCAACCCGCGCGCCCGTGCGCGTCACCGTGTCTACGATCTTCCGCGCCGAGCTGTCGATGACCTCATGGTCATACGCCTTGAGCCGGATGCGGATCTTCTGTCCCGCCATGTGGCTTCCCTACGTCCTTTTCGCCGTGCTGTCTTGGGTCAGGCTGCCTGCGTGGGTGGGGGGGCCCGAGGGCCCCCCTCACGTGTGCTACTTGATGATCTTCGTGACCCGGCCGGCGCCGACGGTGCGGCCGCCCTCGCGGATCGCGAACCGGAGGCCTTCCTCCATGGCGATCGGCTGGATCAGCTCGACCCGCATCTCGGTGTTGTCACCGGGCATGACCATCTCCGTGCCTTCCGGCAGGTGGACCACGCCGGTCACGTCCGTGGTGCGGAAGTAGAACTGCGGCCGGTAGTTGTTGAAGAACGGCGTGTGCCGCCCGCCCTCGTCCTTGGACAGGATGTAGACCTGGCCCTCGAACTCGGTGTGCGGGGTGTTGGTGCCCGGCTTGATGCAGACCTGGCCGCGCTCCACTTCCTCGCGCTTGATGCCGCGGAGCAGCAGGCCCACGTTGTCGCCCGCCTGGCCCTCGTCCAGGATCTTGCGGAACATCTCCACGCCGGTGACGGTCGTGGACTGGGCCTTCTCCTTGATCCCGATGATGTCCACGGTCTCGCCGGTGTGGATGATGCCGCGCTCGATCCGGCCGGTCACCACGGTGCCGCGGCCGGTGATCGAGAACACGTCCTCGACC
Organism: Gemmatimonadota bacterium; assembly: GCA_050257395.1. GTDB lineage: Bacteria > Actinomycetota > Actinomycetes > Streptosporangiales > Streptosporangiaceae > JAIRTY01. The sequence continues at coordinate 4,610 of JBLMWU010000188.1, forward strand.
GGCATCAGGAACGGCTTCTCGACCTCGCGCACCGGCTCGGGGATGCTCTCGTCGCAGGCGTTCATGAGCTCGAGGACCTTCTCGCCCCAGTCCGCGTCGCCCTCGAGCGCCTTGAGCGCCGACACCCGGATCACCGGCACGTCGTCGCCGGGGAACTCGTAGGTGCTGAGCAGCTCGCGGACCTCCAGCTCGACGAGCTCGAGGATCTCCTCGTCGTCGACCATGTCGGCCTTGTTGAGCGCCACCACGATGTAGGGCACGCCGACCTGGCGGGCGAGCAGCACGTGCTCACGGGTCTGCGGCATCGGGCCGTCGGTGGCCGCGACCACCAGGATCGCGCCGTCCATCTGGGCGGCACCGGTGATCATGTTCTTGATGTAGTCCGCGTGACC
>JBLMWU010000189.1:0-12865 GCA_050257395.1 Gemmatimonadota bacterium
CTCGCCTCCGGGCCGCTCAAGCCCGCCGTCTTCCCTCCTCGCTCCGGCTCCTCCGTCGCCTCGCTCGTCAGTCCAGACGGCGGCGCGGCCCTTCGGCTCGCTCCGGGCCCGGGCGCACCGCGCCCCCTCCAGCTGGCCGCTCGTCAAGCCCAGGACGCTGCAGCGGACTCCCCCGGCTCACGGCCCATAGCGCTCCCCTTGGCTGACTGCTCGTCGGTCGGCGGACGCGGCATCCCTCTGGCTCGCTGGGCGGGCCTGGCCCTTCGGCTGCGGCTCGTCGCTGGTCCTATCTGGGCCTGGCTTCCTCAGCCGGCCCTCGTTCGTTTCCGGGCCGCCTGGCGGGCTCTGTCGGCTCGCTCGGGCCGGGCACACCGGGTCCCTGCGGGTGATCGTTCGTCCGCCAGCTGGCACCGCGGGCTTCCGGCCCGGCCGGGCCGGGATCGCGGCATTCGGGCTCGCTTGGGCCGGATGGGACCAAAGTCCCGGTATCGCAGGCCGGCCGTCCCTGCACCCTCACGCTGGCCAGCGGGCAGGGTGTGGGTATGGCACCCGCCAGCGAGGGGCCGGTAAGGGGGAACCGGTCCGGGGGGCCACGCCGGAGCAGGCAGGGAGAGGACGGCGCTAGCGCCGCATGACCCACCGTCGCCAGGACGGGACATAGCTCCGGAAGGTCAGCCCGAGTCCTCGCGGCGGGTGCCATCGGTCTTGTCTGGCCGTCGCTCGCCTCCGGGCCGCTGGAGCCCGCCGTCTTCCCTCCTCGCTCCGGCTCCTCCGCCGCCTCGCTCGTCAGTCCAGACGGCGGCGCGGCCCTTCGGCTCGCTCCGGCCTGGGCGCTCCGCGCCCCCTCGGGCTGGCCGGGCAACGGGCCGGGGGGCGGTGCGGAGCTTTGGCTCGCTCGGGCGGGGCACACCGTGCCCCCTCTGGCTGATCGCCCGTCAGACCGGGTGGCTGCGCTGGCCTTTGGCTCGCTCGGGCGGGGGTGCACCGCGCCCTGCTGGCTGATCACTGACCGGTCCGGGCGGCGCGGTCCTCGGGTCGCGGGGCGGCCGGCCATGGGTCACGGTGGCCTCAGGAGCACCACTGGGTATGTACACCTCTGCCGGACCCGGGGACCAAAGTCCCGCTGGTCCATGACTGACATCCCTTGGGGCGTTATAACCCGGCAGCGCAAGGTATGGCAGTCGAGCTTGTTCCGCGAGCAAGGCCATAGGGGCCTTACTAGGAGCACAACATGTTTAGCCCCGTCCTGGCACTCCCGGCTTATGGTGCAATCGATCTGAACCAGCCGGGCCAATACTTCTCCTGGGGAATCTTCCAGGTTTCCCTGTCGAATCTGATCCTCATCGTCGTGATGGTGTTCATTTTCGGCGCCGCCCTGCTGCTGCCCTTCCCCAAGGGCCGCACGTTCCCGCCCGCGCCAGCGGCCGACCCGGCGACCGGGGACCCGCTGACCGCGCCGGCCCGCCCCTCCACCGCCCACGACGGTGACGGCACCCGGCCCGCTGAGGACCTCGGCAGTGACGACGACAGCGACATGTGGACGAACAAGGTCCGCCGCTTTGCCCTCCGGCTGCTGCCCCCGGGCAAGCTGCTGCCGGACCGGCAGCCCGCGTACGTCCGGTCCTGGGTCTACGTCTTCGGTGTCGCCTCCCTCGCGGCGCTGGGCGTGGCCATCGTGTCCGGCTTCGCCCTCGCCGTCGGCGGGACCGACTGGTGGCACTACAACGTTGTCGGCCACTTCTTCAACAGCCTTCACCTGTGGAGCGTCGAGCTCTTCATGGCGCTGCTGGTGATCCACCTGTGGGGCAAGTTCTGGATGGCCGCCTGGCGCGGCCGCCGGGCCATGACCTGGATCACCGGCGTGGTGGCCTTCATGGCCTCGGTCGTCGAATGCTTCACCGGCTACCTGACGCAGCAGAACTTCGACTCCCAGTGGATCTCCGCCAGCGGTAAGGACGCGTTCAACTCGGTCGGCGTCGGCGCGTTCTGGAACGCGATGAACTTCGGCCAGATGCTGCTCTGGCACGTGGTGCTGGTGCCGATCGCGCTGCTCGCCATCGTCGGGGCGCACATCCTGCTGGTCCGGGTCCGCGGCGTCTCGCACCCGCTGCCCGTCGGGGCGGGCACCTACAAGGGCACCTGGCGGGAGCGCCGCAAGGCCCAGGCGAAGGACGACGCCGCCCCGTGGGCGGGCCGGACCCGGCGCTACGACATCCTCAAGGAGGGCACGGCCGCGGCCGCGATCATCCTGGTGCTGACCGTGGCGCTGGGCTGGATCCTGGGTTCCCCGGACGTGCCGCCCGTCACCGTGCAGAGCTGGGCGAAGGTCGTGCCGGCGAACTTCCTGGCCACCGCGGCGGAGGAACTCAACGGCACCAGCGGGACCGCCGGCTACGGGCCGCCCTACAACAACGGCGGCGGCCAGCAGAGCCTGCTCTTCTCGCCGGCCACCATCACCGGTGTCACCCAGCCGATCGACACCGCGGACACCTTCGTGCTCAGCCCGCTCAGCAAGCTGTCCGGGACCAACCCGGCCGTGCGCGCAGCGCTGGCCACCTACCGCGCGGCCCCGGCCTCGCAGCAGCAGGCCTGGGTCAACGCCTACGCCAAGGCCGAAACGCACGTGAAGTTCGTGAACGGGACCCCGGTCATCCCGCCCGCCAACGACGGGCCGGTGCCGGTCATGCTCACCGCCGAGCTGAACATGGCCCGCAGCGGCGGGCTGGACACCGACCTGCTGGCGCAGAACTCCTTCTACGGGACCAACTTCACCAAGCCGCTGCTGTTCCTGGGTGACGGCCAGTACTTCGCCGATCAGGCCACCAAGATGCACCTGTCCGGTGACCAGTGGGGCGTCATGAACGAGACCGGCAGCTACCCCGGCCAGCCGTGGCTGTGGCTGTACACGCTGTGGTACTACGTGCCGGGCTTCTCGTCCTCGGACAACGTGGACATGATCGCCGTCTACATGACCGGCGCGGCCACCATCCTGCTGCTGGCGGTGCCGTTCATCCCGGGCCTGCGGGACATCCCGCGGTGGATCCCGGTGCACCGGCTCATCTGGCGCAGGCCTGAGGAAGCGGCCGAGGGTCCGCAGCCCGGCCCGGGCACGTCCGGCGGCAGCGGCGCAGCCGGCGAGCGCGGCACCCACGACGCGGGCAGCCGCCGCTAGACCGGCCGTCCGCGCAACCGCCAGCGCCGCCCGCGCCCTGTCAGGGGCCGGGCGGCGCTGCGCTGCGGCCGCCAGCGCGGGCGGGCGCCGGCCGGCGGGACTATTCCGGGCTGGAACGGCGCGCGGGTTCACGGCCCGGCGGCTGGGCCGGGCGCGGCGCGGGCCGCAGCGGCGGGATGGGCACGGTCCGCGGAGTGCCCGGGACGAGCCGCGTCAGCTCCCCGTGGTGGCGGATCTCCAGCGGCCCGCTGCCCGTCATGATCTGGTAAGTGACCTGACCGGGGGTGACCTCGACCCGCAGCACCCATTCCCGCTCGCTCAGGCCGAAGGCCAGCCGCTGCAGCCGGGCGGGCAGCCGGGGCGAGAAACTGAGCGCCCGGTCGGTGCTGCGGCGCAGGCCGCCCAGGCCCACCACGGTGGCCATCCAGGTTCCGGCCAGCGCGGCGATGTGCAGCCCGCTGCGGGTGTCGTTGCGCAGGTCGTCCAAGTCGATGAGAGCCGACTCGGCGAGATAGTCGTAGGCCAGGTCGATGTGGCCGACCTCGGCGGCCATGGCGGCCTGGACACACGCGGACAGCGACGAATCCCGCACGGTCCACCGCTCGTAGTAGGCGAAGTTGCGGGCCTTCTCCTCACTGGTGAAAGCGTCCGGGCAGAGCAGCATGGCCAGCACCAGGTCGGCCTGCTTGACCACCTGCTTGCGGTACAGCTCGAAGTAGGGATAGTGCAGCAGCAGCGGGTAGTCCCCGTCCGTCATCGCCGCGAAGTCCCACTCTTCGTGCTCGGTGAAGCCCTCCGCCTGCGGGTGCACGCCCAGCTTCTCGTCGTAGAGGACCAGCATGGCGTCGGCCGCGGCCACCCAGGCTTGCGCCTCGGCCTCGCTGGCGCCCGGCCCCGCCACGGCGGCCTCCGGGTGGGCGCGGACCGCGGCCGCGGCGGCGCGCAGGTTCCGCTGCGCCATCAGGTTCGTGTAGACGTTGTTGTCCGCCAGCGCGCTGTACTCGTCCGGCCCGGTGACCCCGTCGATCCGGAACGCGCCCGCCGAGTCGTAGTGCCCCAGCGAGGCCCACAGCCGGGCGGTGCCGACCAGGAGGTCCAGCCCGGGCCCGGCCGCGAACTCCGCGTCCCTGGTGGCGATCAGGTACCGGCTGACCGCGTCGGCGATGTCGGCGTTGACATGGAAGGCGGCCGTGCCGGCCGGCCAGTAGCCGGAACACTCACGGCCCTCGATGGTCCGCCACGGGAAGGCGGCCCCCGCCAGCCGCAGCTCGCGGGCCCGGTCCAGGGCCAGCGGCAGGGTCTTATGGCGCCAGATCAGCGCGTGCCTGGCAGCCTCGGGGACGGTGTGGGTGAGCACCGGCAGGACGAACGTCTCACTGTCCCAGAAGGCGTGCCCGTCATAACCGGTGCCGGTCAGGCCCTTGGCCGGGATCGCCTGCCCCTCGGCCCGCGCGCCCGCCTGCAGCACGTGGAACAGCGCGAACCGCAGCGCGTGCTGGACCTCGTCGTCCCCGTCGAGTTCGATGTCCGCCCGCTCCCAGAAGTGATCCAGGTAGTCGCGCTGCTCGGCGAGGAGTCCTTCCCAGCCGGTGTGGGCGGCCGCCGCGAGCGCCCCCTCGACCTGGTCGTGCAGCGCGGGCAGGGACCGCACCGCGGACCAGCCATACCCGACCAGCTTGACCAGGCACAGCCGCTGCCCCGGCCGCAGCTGCGTGGCCAGGGCCAGCCGGGCCAGGTGATGCCGGCTCTCGGCCTGGTGGCGCACGCTGGCCGGGCATTCCCAGCTATGCTCCATGGCCGCGGCCACCCGCAGCTTGCTGGCCCTCGTGCGGTGGACCAGGATCGCGCTGCCTTCCTTGCTCTCGTCCTCCTCATGCTGCAGCACGCCTTCCTGCAGCGCCGGCAGCCGCGGGTCGCCATCGGCGGGCGGCGGCAGCTGCTCGTTCGCGACCAGTTCGGACTGCACCACGATCCGGGCCGGCCGGCCGACCGGCTCCACCTCGTACCGGATGGCCGCCACCGCCCGCTGGGTGAACGAGACCATCCGGCGGCTGGTGATCCGCACCGTGGTGCCGGCCGGCGAGGTCCACTCGGCGGTGCGGTCGAGGGTCCCCGCCCGGAAGTCGAGCACCCGCTCGTGCGAGCGCAGGGTGCCGTAGCGGACGTCGAACGGCTCGTCGTCCACCAGCAGCCGGATGATCTTGCCGTTGGTGACGTTGATCATGGTCTCGCCGGACTCGGGGTAGCCGTAGCCCCGCTCGGCCCATGGCAGCGGCCGGTCCTCGTGAACGCCGTTGAGGTAGGACCCCGGCATGCCGTGCGGCTCGCCCTCGTCCAGGTTGGCCCGCCACCCGATGTGCCCGTTCGCCAGTGCGAACACCGACTCAGACTGGGCGAGCCGGTGCGGGTCGTCGTAGAACAGCCTGGACTCCCGCAGGGCCCACGGCTCGCAGGTGAGCTCCAGATGCTTGATCACTGCTGGCCCAGCAGTTCGGCCAGATCCTGCACGACCACGTCGGCTCCTTCCGCCCGCAAGGCATCGGCCTGGCCGGTCCGGTCTACCCCGACCACCCAGCCGAAACCACCCGCCCGGCCGGCCGCCACCCCCGCGAGCGCATCCTCGTACACCGCGCACTGCCCGGGCGGCAGGTGCACCCTGCGGGCCGCAGCCAGGTAGGTGTCCGGAGCCGGCTTGCCCGCCAGCTGTTCCGCCTCGGCGACCGTGCCGTCGATGATCACATCGAACAGCCCGTCGAGCCCGGCGCCGGTCAGCATGGCCCGGCAGTTGGCGCTGGCGGACACCACTGCGCACGGCAGGTGAGCGTCCCGGACAGCCCGCACGTAGCGGACCGACCCGGGGAACGCGGCGACTCCCCCGGCGGCGATCCGGCGCAGTACGATCTGGTTCTTCTTCGTGGAGAGCCCGCTGATGGTCTCGGTGCCCGCCGGGTCGTCCGGGCCGCCTTCCGGCAGGGTGATCCCCCGGGAGGCGAGGAAGGTCCGGGTGCCGTCGGCCCGCGGGCGGCCGTCCACGTAGGCGTCATAGTCCGCCACCGGGTCGAACGGCACGAACCGCTCCCCGGTCCGGCTGGCCCGCTGGCGCAGGTAGGAGTCGAACATCTCCTGCCAGGCCGCCGCGTGCACGCTGGCGGTCTGCGTCAGCACCCCATCGAGATCGAACAAGCAGGCCCTGATCCGGTCCGGGACACCGAGCATCCTCCCAGCCTAGCCAGGCCTCCCCGACCGAGCCCGAGGGGGCGCGCCGCCATCCGGCCTTCGAGCGGTCAGCCGCAGGGGGCGCGGTGCGCCCCGGCGAGGGCTCAGGAACACCGTCCGGGACCAACGGCCCTGCCGTGGCGGATCGCCAGCCCACAAGCTTGTTGGGAAACCCGGGAGGCAGCCGGGCCCAGGGGAGGGGACATTTCATGATGATTGGGGCGCTGTCCCGCCAGGCGGCGGAGCGCATCGTGGAGGCCGCGATCGCCGCGCCGTCCATGCACAACGCCCAGCCGTGGCGTTTCGTCGCCCGGCTCGCCGACCGGGTCATCGAGGTCTACGCCGATCCAGCCCGCACCCTGCGCCGGGGCGACCCGCGTGGCCGGGCCGTGCACATCGCGTGCGGGGCGGCACTGTTCAACCTGCGGCTCGCGGTCGCCCACGCGGGCGCCGAACCGGTCACCCGGCTGCTGCCCAACCCGCACGACCCGCTGCTGCTGGCCTCGGTCCGGCTGGCGGGCCCGTACCGGGCCCGCCCGTACGAGCGGGACCTGCACGCGGCGATCAGCCGCTCCCGCACCCCCCGGCACGGGCTGCCCAGCCAGCCGCAGCTGCGGTCGCTGCTGGCGGGCCTGCTGGAGGCCGCGGCGCTGGAAGGGGCCTCGCTGCGGGTGCTGGAGCAGGCCGACGCGCTGCGCATCATCCAGTCGGCCGCCGCGGCCGACCGGGCGCTGCACCCCGATGCGGCCTACCTCGCCGAGCTGCGCCAGTTCCTGCCCCGCCCGCTGTCCCGGGCGGCGGGCGGCGGCATCAACGCCCTGGCACCCCAGCTCGCGGTGATCGCCACCCGGTCCGATGACCGGGCCAGCTGGCTGCGGGCCGGCCAGGCGATGCAGCGCGTGCTGCTGCTCGCCACCCACCGCGGGCTGCCCGCCGTCCCGCTCACCCCGGCGCTGGAGCTGCCGGACGCCCCGCTCCGCCCGGACCCGCGGCTCGGCGCCGAGCACCCCGAGATGATCATCCGGCTGGGCGGCAGCGACGGCACCCCGCCCAGCTACCGGCGGCCGGTTGCCCAGGTCATGCGCGTGATCAGCCCGGTCATCCCCCGGCAGGACGAAGGTCCCCGGGCGGTTCCACCTCCGGCCCTTCCCGCAGGTGACCGGGAGCTGATGCCATCGAAGTAACGCGGGGCCGCGAGGACCTCCACCTTTGAACCACCGGGAGTGACCATGACCCGCAGGGACGCTCATTACGACGCGATGCTCAGGCATCTGGGCGCAACCTATTACCAGACCCTGCAGGGCCAGGCGACCCCGTCCGACGTGGCGCGCGCACTCGACTCGGTGGAACGGGAAGCGGCCCGCCAGCGTGGCCAGGCCGAGGCGCGGCGCCCGCACCGGGGTGGGCGCTGGCGGGTACGGGACGTGATGACCACCGAGGCGATCACGGTCGACAAGCGGGCCACCGGCACCACCATGGCCCGGCTCATGAGCGAGCATCAGATCAACGCGCTGCCGGTGCTGACCGGCGGCCGCCGGGTGGCGGGCGTGGTGTCCGAAGCCGACCTGCTCCGCACCCAGCAGCGGCTGGGCGGGCGGCGCGGGCGGCTCTTCGGCCGCCGCGGGGCCGGGCAGGCCGACAGTTACACGGCCGCGCAGCTCATGACGGCGCCCGCGGTCACCATCCACCCGGACGCCCCGCTCGGGGCGGCCGCCCGGCGGATGACCGAGGGCAACCTCACCATGCTGCCGGTCGTGGACACCAACAACGAACTGCTCGGGGTGGTGAGCCGCCGCGACCTGCTGCGGGTGTTCCTGCGGCCGGACGAGGACATCGCCGCCGATGTCCAGCACGTGCTCGCCGACGTGCTGCTGGTCGATCCGGCGTCGGTCACGGTGTCCGCCCATGACGGGCTGGTGACGCTGAGCGGCGAGGTCGCCCGGGAGGACCTGGTGGCGATCGCGGGCCGGCTGGCCGGCGAGGTCGACGGGGTGCTGGCCGTGGTGGACAACCTGACCGTGGCCACGGTTCCAGCGGGTCATCCGGACAGCTGAGCCGGCCGCCCGGACGGCTGGTGCGGGGGGAGATGACGGCTCATGACCAAGGTCACGGCATCGGCGCTGGGCGGGCACCAGTTCCTGCGGGGGATGCCCGATGAGCATCTGGAGTTCCTGGCTGCGCACGCCGCCCTGCTGAGCGTGCCCGCCCGGCACCGGTTCTTCGAGGTGGGCGGCGCCGCCCAGCGCTTCCTGCTGATCCGGGCCGGGCAGGTCGCCCTGGATCTGCTCGCGCCCGGGGACGGGCGGCTGGTGGTGGAGGCCATCGGCCGGGGCGAGGTGGTCGGGGTCTCCTGGTTCTTCCCGCCCTACTGCTGGCAGTTCGGGGCGATCGCGCTGCAGCCGACGGAGGCGTTCGACCTGGACGGCGCGGCGGTGCGGGAGCACTGCGAGGAGGACCCGGACTTCGGCTACCAGTTCACCCGCAGGCTGATCACCGTGGTCGCGCGGCGGCTGCAGGGCACCCGGGTGCGGATGATCAGCCTCTGCGGCGACCAGAGCAGCCTGCTGGTCGAGTGACCCCCACCCGGCGGGGCGCGGTGCGCCCCAGGCCGGAGCGAGCCAAAGGGCCGCGCCGCCGTCTGGACTGACGAGCGAGGCGGCGAAGGAGCCGGAGCGAGGAGGGAAGACGGCGGGCTCGAGCGGCCCGGAGGCGAGCGAGGGCCAATTAGGCAGCCCGGATGCGGCGCCCGGTGATCACGGTGGGCGTGAACCGGATATAGGTGTCGCGGCTGCCCCCCGCCCAGGGCTCCACCTCGAGCTTGTGCACCTCGGCCAGTTCGCCCGGGTCGGTGATCACGTGCGCGTGGCCGCTCAGCAGGACGCTCCAGCCTTCGCCGAGCACCTCGTCCAGGTGGTCGACCTCGAACGACACGTGCTGCTGCGCAGCGCCGGCGTCCTGGCCAGTGCCGGGCCTGGTGCGGAACACCACGTCGCCACCCAGCATGCGGAAATTGACCGGTATCGCGACCGGTCCCCGGGTCTGGGTGAACAGGAACCGGCCCACGCCGCCGGTGCCGAGGTAGTCACGGCATTCGGCTTCGCTGAGGGTCTCCAGGACTGGCCGCTGCTCCGGCGGCTGGCGACCGGGCGGCAGGTCGAGACCGGCCCCGGTGATCGCATGGGTGGTGGTGCCGATCGCGGCGGCCAGCCGGGCCAGCGCGGCGGGAGTGGGCGAGGCGTCCGGGTTGCTCTCCAGGTACGCGAGATAGCTGGGGGCCATGCCCGCCCCTGCGGCCGCGTCAGCCTGGCTCAGGCCGGCCCGGACGCGGTGTTCCCGGATCCGCCTGCCAAGGTCGGTTCCGCCGTGGCCGGTACTGGTCTCCATGGTGTCCGCATCGCCTCCCCCCAGAAACCCTAGCCGCCTGCGCCGGGCGGTGCGGGACCGTCCGGCGAGCCGGTGGCCGGCCCGCCCGGGCTGGCCACAGACCGGTGCGGCGCGACCATCGCCTCCGGCCGGTGCTCGGGCACTTCTTTGTCCACCAGCCGGTACACCACCTCACCGTCCACGGTCTCGTGCTCCTGCAGCAGTTCGGCGAGCCGCTCCAGCTCGGCCCGGTGGGTGCGGAGCAGCGCGACGGCGTTCTCCTCCGCCTCCCGCAGCAGGCGGGCGACCTCGCTGTCGATCGCCGACTGGGTGGCCTCGGCATAGGGCCGGCTGGACAGCCCGGCCCCGCCGCCGCCCAGGAACACCGAGCCGCCCTGCGGGTAGCCGACCGGGCCGAGAGCAGGCGACAGGCCGAACTCCCGGACCATCCTGGTGGCCAGGTCGGTGGCGGTGGCCAGGTCGTTGGCCGAGCCGGTGGACCCCTGGCCGAACACGACCAGCTCGGCGGCGCGCCCGGCGACCCGCACCGCCAGCGTCTGGTTGAGGTAGTCCTCCTGGTGCAGGTGCCGCTCCACCAGCGGCAGCTGCTCGGTGACGCCCAGCGCCTGGCCGGCCGGCAGGATGGTGACCTTGGCCACCGGGTCGGCGCGCGGCGACAGCGCCGCCACCAGCGCGTGGCCCGCTTCGTGCACGGCCACCGCGTGTTTCTCCTCGGGCAGCAGCACGTTGCTGCTCTCCCGGCGGCCCAGCAGGACCCGGTCCCTGGCCGCGTCGAAGTCGTCCGCGGAGATCACCTCGCGGGCGTTGCGGACCGCGAAGAAGGCGGCCTCGTTGACCAGGTTGGCCAGGTCGGCCCCGGAGAAGCCGGGCGTGCCGCGGGCCACGACCGACAGATCCACCCCCTGGTCCAGCCGCTTGCCGCGGCAGTGGACAGCCAGGATGGCCGCCCGCTCGGCCTGGTTGGGCAGCGGGATCACGATCTGCCGGTCGAACCGGCCGGGCCGCAGCAGCGCCGGATCGAGGACCTCGGGCCGGTTGGTGGCGGCGAGCACCACGATCCCCTCGGCGGGGTCGAAGCCGTCCATCTCCGACAGCAGCTGGTTGAGGGTCTGCTCACGCTCGTCGTTGGCCACGACCGCGCCAGACCCGGCCCGGCGCTGGCCGATCGCGTCGAGCTCGTCGATGAAGATGATCACCGGGGCGCGCTTGCGCGCTTCGCTGAACAGGTCGCGGACGCGCGCGGCGCCGACGCCGACGAACATCTCCACGAAGCTGGAGCCGGCCACCGAGAAGAAGGGCACGTCCGCCTCCCCCGCCACCGCCCGGGCCAGCAGGGTCTTGCCGGTGCCGGGCGGCCCGACCATGAGCATGCCGCGGGGCGGCGCCGCCCCGGCCCGCCGGTACCGCTCCGGGTGCCGCAGGAAGTCCACCACCTCGGTGATCTCCTCCTTGGCCCCCTCGTACCCGGCGACGTCGGCGAATGTGGTGCTGGGCCGTTCGGCGTCGAACACCTTCGCCCGCGATCTGCCTGCCCCGAGCACGCCCTGGAGCTGGCCGCCGGCGCCCCGGGACAGCCGCACCCACAGCCAGCCCAGCACCAGGAACGGCAGCAGCAGCAGGAGCCAGGACAGGATGGTGGAGCCGGCCGAGGTGGTCGAGAAGGTGGCCGATGTCTGCACCTTCTCGGCCTGCAGCTGGGTCATCAGCGACTGCCCGGTCAGCCGCACCGGGATCACGGTCGTGTAGGAGTTGCCGTTGGCGAGCTTGCCGCTGGCCTCGCCGGTGGAGTTGTTGATGGTGAACGTCTTGACTTGATGCTTGCCCAGGTCACTGAGGAATTGCGAGTAGCTGAGGGACACCTGCGGGGTGCCGTGCAGGGTCGGCAGGAACACCCAGAGCATCACCGCGATCAGCAGGGCGATGGGCCAGAGCCAGTGCCGCCAGGCGGGCGGGGGCGGAGGGGCGGACGGGGGCGGCCGGTCGCCCGGCGGCGGCGAAGTTGGCTGTTTGCTCACAGTTGCTCCCTTCCCCTCACCGTCAGTCTGCCCTACCTGGCGAGGAGGGCGCGGACCTGGCAGCGTCCTTGGCATCATGCTGGAAGCAGCGGCTGGGGCGCCGGAGCCCCGCGACCCGGAGGGGGGCGGCGTGCAGCGGCCGGTACCGGGGTCCGCGGGCGCGGGCGGCGCGGCCCGGCCGTCCACGCCGGAGGATGCCAGGCGCGCGGCCGTCATCGCGTCCACGGCGGCCTTCCACGACATCCGGTGGGAGTGGACCCGCATGCTCGCCGAGCTGGTGGGGACGTTCCTGCTGGTGCTGGTGGCGGCGGGCGCGGTGGTGGTCAACGCCAGCAGCCACGGTCAGGTGGGCCGGGCGGCCGCGGTCGTCGCTCCCGGTCTCATGGTGCTGGCCCTCATCTACACGATCGGTGAGACCTCCGGCGCGCATCTGAACCCGGCCGTCACCATCGCGTTCGCCGCCCGCGGGAACTTCCCCTGGACCAGGGTCCCCGGGTACGTGGCGGCGCAGCTCGCCGGGGCGGCCGGGGCCGCCGCGACACTGCGCGCCCTGTTCGGCCTGGTGGGCGGCCTGGGCGCCACGGCACCCGGCCCGGGGGTGTCCGGGGCGACCGCCGTGATCGTCGAGGGCCTGCTGACGTTCGGCCTGGTGACGGTGATCCTGGCGACCGCGTCCGGCGCCCGGAACGTCGGCCATAACGCGGCCATCGCGGTCGGCGGGTACGTGGCCCTCGCCGGGCTGTGGGCCAGCCCGGTCAGCGGCGCCTCCATGAACCCGGCCCGCAGCCTCGGCCCCGACCTGGTCGCCTGGCTGTGGTCCAGCGCCTGGATCTACGTGGCCGGGCCGGTGACCGGCGGCCTGGCCGCCGTGGCGCTCGCCTGGGCCCTGCGCGGGCCGCCCTCCGCCGCCGCCGACCTGGCCGCCCAGGGCGTCCCCCTGCCGGAGCGCCCCCGCGGCACCCGCCAGGAACACCCCCACCCCGAGCGAGCCGAAGGGCCGCGCCGCCGTCTGGACTGACGAGCGAGGCGGCGAAGGAGCCGGAGCGAGGAGGGAAGACGGCGGGCTCGAGCGGCCCGG
>JBLMWU010000190.1:0-20893 GCA_050257395.1 Gemmatimonadota bacterium
GTGAGCGACGTGCTCGCGGCGCCATGCCCGGTCTGTGCCGCCGAGCGGGCAGCCGCACGCGGGCAGGCGGGCCCTCCGCCGCCCGATGCCGCAGGCGCCGGCCAGCCCCGGCAGGCGTCGATCATCAGTGCCTGGCTGGCCCCGATGCTGGTCGGCTCGGTCGGCGCGGCCGGCAGCGGCCAGGCAGGCCGCGACCTCGCTGACCAGGCGCAGGCGGACCTCGACCGGTGGCTGCGGCACATCGGCCGGTACGGCCGCCGGCCCGGCGAGGACGACCTGCCCATCGCCCTGGAGATCGCCGTCGCCCAGGGCTTCAAGTACGCCGCGAACCGGCGGCTGGCTCACTCGGCCGGGCTGTCCGGGGTGCGGATCCGCCTCGCGGAGCAGGCCCTGGAAATGCTGAAAGGCACCGAATACTGGTTCTCGCAGCTGACCCTCATCCAGGCGTTGTGCCTGCTGAGCCTCTCGGAGCAGTCAGAACAGCGGGCCGGCAAGCCGGACACCGATCCCGAAGCGATCGTCCGGCACTGGCTCGACGTGGCCGGCCGGGACAGCACGGACCGCAATCCGAACACCGGCGTGCCCGGGCAGCCGCATCCGTTCGTCCGCGAGGCGGCGCAGCTGGCCGTGCTGGCGCTGAAGACCGGCCATCCCCAGCGGTACATGTGGATCGACGAGAGCGGCGTGGTCGGGCAGGTGGGCTCCCGCAAGACGAGCGCGGGCGAGACCTACCGCAAGCACCGGCTGTGGATCCCGCCGTCCGCCGGGTGGACCGCCCTGAACGGCCGCGCCCAGCAGCTGGTCGCCGACGTCCTGCTGCTGCTGAATCTCGCCGAGCGGGGGGAGGCGCCACGCGACCGCGAACGGCGGCTGAACCGCTCCAACCGGCACGACCTCCCGCCGTGCATCACCAGGTACCGGCCTGCGCTCGGCCCCGGCCTCACCGTCGGCACCGCGAGATCCGCCGCGCCCGGCACCGGGTGCGTGGACGGCTGCGGCTTCGAGCTCTGCCCTTACCCCCCGAAGGGAACGCAGCCCAGGGTGGAGATGAGCGAGGCGTTCTGCCGCCGCCAGCAGACCCTGCTGACCAGGGCGTCGCTCAGCCGCCGCAAGGCCCCGTGGCAGGACATGCGGCGCGGCCAGCTCATCGATTTCTGGGAGGAGATGGCCGACCGCGCCCGCGGCCCGCGTCCCCGGCCAGGCGGGACCAGGTAGCGACCCTGACCCGCCGGTGGCCGGTGGCCCGCAGCTGCTATGTGGTGTTCAGCGCGGTGTCGTCGATCACGAAGGACGTCTGGGCGGTGTAGTCCTCGGCGCCGGTGAAACGCAGGGTGATGGTCTGCCCGGCGTAACTGCCCAGGCTGAAGCTGTGCTGGGTATAGCCGGCGGCCGCGTCGAGGTTGGAGTAGGTGGCCAGGGTGGCGAGCACCGAGCCCGAGCTGCCCAGGACCTGCACCGTGAGCGTGTCGTAGGCGGTCGTGGCGGTGGTTTCGGCCGTGTCGATGTGCAGCCAGAACGACAGGGTGGCGGTACTGGCGCTGGCCGGCACCGTCACGGTCTGGGCGAGGGTGTCGGTGTGGGTGCTGCCGTAGCCGTCCAGCCAGGCGTCCCAGGATCCGGCGTGCGGTGGCTCGCTCGTGCTGTTGCTGACCACCGAGGAGCTGGCGGTCCAGGGGGTGGCCGTCCCGGTCTCGAAGCCCGGGTTGCCGAGCAGTTGCGTCCCGCCGCCGGAGGAACTGACGGCCCAGCTGAACGTGGCCGATCCGGCGACGCCGGCGGTGTCGGTGGCGGTGACGGTGACCGTGCTGGACCCGGCGGTGGCCGGTGTGCCGGAGATGAGCCCGGACGCCGCGTTGATGGAAAGCCCGGCAGGCAGGCCGGCGGCGCTGTAGGACAGCGTGCGGCCGGCCGAGTCGGTGGCGTGGATCTGCAGGCTGACCGCGGTGCCGACGGTGCCTGACTGGCTGCCGGGATTCGTGACGGTGACGGTGGTCCCGGTCGCGGAGCCGAACTGGATGTCCAGGACGGCGTGCAGCTCGATGCCGTTGGGTGCCACTCCGGTCTGGCCGTGCAGGAAGTCGAAGAAGCCGACCCCGGTGACGGTCACCGGCACGTTCGCGGCCTGGAAGGTGCCGGTGGGGGTGTATTTCGCGTCGAACTCGCTGCGGGCCTTCTCGATGCTGGACAGCAGCGGGCTGGATGAGCCCACGCAGGCAGGATCGGGAATCTCGGCGATCATCGTGTTGCCGGACGCGTCGGCGATCACCAGGTGATAGTCGGAGTCAGCCTCCAGCTTGTACTCGGTGAGCGTGGCCTGGACCTGGTAGACGGTGGTCTCCGTGGGGGCGATCCGGTTGCTGGACGGCAGGCTGCTGGGCGCGGGCAGCGCCCGCAGGGCTGCGATGGTCGTGGGGGTGGTGGACTGAAGGTTGATCTTGCCCGCGTCGGCGTCGGTGCCGGTCTTGACCGACCAGCGTTCCACCCCGCAGCTGCCGGTGCTGGAGTGCGGGCTGCGGACAATGGCCTCGGTCTCTTCCCGGTCGGGTAACGGGCTGCGCCGCGGGCCGGCGCTGACCCCGCCGGCCACGCCGAGGAGGACGGCCAGCGCGGTGACCAGGATCATGAGCAGGCGGAAGAGATGCGTGCGGCGGATAGCGGCGCTGGGTCTGCGGGGCAGGAACCGGGGCACGGGCGACTCCCTGTGGTGGCGGGAACGGGCCTGACGCGCCAGGGCGACCGGCGGTCACGCTGGCAGAGGGCGCTGACGGTGATGTCCCTCATACGCAGTGTGAGACAGCTTGCGCGGCGTGCCCAGGCCCGCCCGGGCAACCAGCGGGCGACAGCTTGGTGTCCTGCTGGTGCTACTCCTTCACGGCGCCTTCGGTGGTGCGCAGGATGTGCTTCTGGAAGAGGAAGAAGATGATCGCGACCGGGAGGGTCATCACCAGGGCGGCGGCCAGCTTCAGCGGGTACTGGGTGGCGGTGCCGAGCTGGCCGCTGACCAGCCGGCCGACGCCGGTGGTGAGGGTGTCCAGGGATGGGCTCTGGTGGGTGATGAGGATGGTGGCGAAGTCGTTCCACGATCCCTGGGAGGACAGGATGGTCAGCGCGATGAGGGCGGGCCGGGCCATGGGCAGCACCACCGACCAGAACGTGCGGAACACGCCGGCGCCGTCGATGTGCGCGGCCTCCTCGATGCTGGCGGGCACCGACTCGAAGAACTGCTTCATGATGAACACGCCGGTCGCGTCGGTCAGCAGCGGGACGATCAGCCCCGGATAGCTGTCGTAGATGCCGAGCTGCCGGATGACCAGGAACTTCGGGATCAGCAGCACCACCGACGGCACCGCCATCACCGCGATCACCGCCGAGAACAGGGCGCCGCGCCCGCGGAAGCGCAGCCGGGCCAGCGCATAGCCGGCCATCGAGTCGAACAGCAGCCGCCCAGCGGTGACGAACAGGGCCACCACCACCGAGTTGGCGAACCAGCGGCCGAAGTCCTGCTGGGCGAGCTGGGTGAACGCGGTCGTCACCCAGTCAGGGGGGACCGGGTTGGCCGGGTGCGAGGCCGCGTCGGTCTCGGTCTTGAACGCCGTGCCCAGCTCCAACGGCGGTGAGAGCGGACTTCCTGATCTTCATTGATCTTCCCGGTTTCTCTGTCGGGGCCCGGTGGGGGCCGGGGCGGGGGTCAGGCCGAGCTGCGCAGGACCAGCCGGGGCTGGAGCAGGACCTGGGCGCGGGAGCGGCGGCCGCCGGGCTTGGCGAGCAGCGCGTCCAGGGCGCCCAGGCAGGCGGCGGCCACCTCGGTGAGCGGCTGGGCGAGGCTGGTCAGCCCGGTGACCGCGGCGGCCTTGGAGTCGTCGAAGCCGGTCACGGCGGCGTCCCGGCCCGGCACCAGGCCGCGGCTGGTCAGCTCGGTCCACGCGCCGAGCGCGATGGTGTCGCTGACGCACACGAACGCGCTCGGCGGCGCCGCCGAGTCCAGCAGCGCCGCGCAGGCGGCCCGGCCCTCGCCGAGCCCGGACTCCATCCGGCGCAGCAGGCCGCCGGTGGGCAGCCCGGCCTCCCGGCAGGCCTCCCGCCAGCCGGACAGCCGGTCGTCGCCCACCCCGGAGCCCTCCGGCCAGCCGAGGAAGGCGATCCGCCGGTGCCCGGCCGCGATCAGGTGGCCGGTGGCCGCGCGCACGCCCGCCGCCCCGTCCACGTCCACCCACGGGTGCCGGGCGTCGCTGCCCCACGGGCGGCCGAAGGTGACGAACGGGACCCGCTGGCCGAGCAGCCACGCGGTCCGCTTGTCGCCGGTGTGCGTGCCGGTGAGCACGAACGCGTCCAGGTCGTACTCGCGCAGCAGGCCGTCGTAGGCGCTGATCTCGGTGGCGTCGTCACCCGCGGTCACCAGCAGGATCCGGTAGCCGAGCCGCTGCGCCCGGGCGGTCAGGGCGTGCAGGAACGCGTCGAGCACCTCGCCGTCGCCCGGCACCGGGGCCGGGATGCCGACCGCGATCAGGTGCGAGCGGCGGGTCCGCAGCGTCTGTGCGGCCTTCACCGGCCGGTAGCCGGCGGCGGCGATGGCCGCCTCGACCCGCTGCCGGGTGTCGGCCCGCACCAGGTGCGGGGCGTTCAGCACGTTGGACACGGTCTGCCGGGAGACGGCGGCGGCCCGGGCCACCGTTTCCAGGGTCGGGCGCTGCTGCTGCCGCCGCACCGGCATCACAACCCTCCTGCGGGGCGGGACCCGCGGGCCGGTCCGGGGTGGCTGCGGCGACCGGCCCGCGGGCGGTTCGTTCACTGTGAGAAGCTTGGTTTGAACGTTCCATTTGAACGCTCAAAGTAGGGTCATACTGGTCTCTTCCTGGCCTGCTGTCAAGATGTCAGCAGGCCATTACTTCGAGTGAGGCATGATGCCGAAAGCCCGCCAGCCGTGGCTGCACGAGCTCGCGACCGTGCTCAGCGCGCCCACCGCGGTGCTGAGCGAGGGCGGCGGGCAGATCAGGGCCGGCGGGGCACAGGGGGTGCTGCACGCCGACACCCGGGTGCTGTCCGCCGCGGTCCTGGAGGTGGGCGGGGACGAGCCGGTGCCGGTGAGCGGCGGGCTGCTGGCGGCCGGCCGGGCCCGGTTCACCGCGGTGCCGCGCGACCTGGGGGACGGCATCCCGGACCCGACGGTGTGGGTGGAACGGGAGCGGGAGGTCACGCCCGGGCGGGTGACCGAGCGGCTCCGGCTGGTCTGCCGCGCGGACGCGGGCGCCAGCACCGAGCTGGTGCTGAGGGTGGCGGCGGACCTGGCGGCTGTCAGCGACATCAAGGCGGGCCGGGCCGATGGGCCCGGCGCGGTGATCACGGTGGACCGGCCCGGCGGGGACGGCGCGCCGGCCCGGCTGTCCTGGGGAGCGCCGCCGCTGCGGGCCTGGCTGACCGCGCCCGGCGCGGCCGCGTCGGCCGGCCGCGCCGGGGAGGTGCTGCTGCGGTGGCCGGTGCGGCTGGCCGGGCGCGGCACGGCGGAGGCCGGGTGGGAGCTCACGGTCAGCGACCCCGGGGCGGTCGTGACCGCCGCGCCGCCCGGAGCCGCGGACCCGTGGGCCGCGGTGCGGGCCGGGGGCGACGACCCGCGGCTGGCGCCGCTGCTGGAGCGGTCGCTGGGCGACGCGGCCGCGCTGCGGATGGCCACCAGCCAGGCGCCCGGCGACGTGTTCCTGGCCGCGGGCGCGCCCTGGTTCTTCACCCTGTTCGGGCGGGACAGCATCTGGGCGGCCCGGCTGCTGCTCCCGTTCGGGTGGCGGCTGGCCGCGGGCACCCTGCGGGCGCTCGCCGCGTTCCAGGGCCGCACGCCGGACCCGGTCACCGCGGAGGCGCCGGGGAAGATCCCGCACGAACTGCGGGCGCCCGGCCGCCCGGTGCCCGCCCGCGAGGGCACCAGCGGGCACACCGGCGGCCCGCCGCTGTACTACGGGACCATCGACGCCACCCCGCTGTGGATCTGCCTGCTGCATGATGCCTGGCGGTGGGGCATGCCCGCCGATCAGGTGCGGGCGCTGCTGCCGAACCTGCGGGCAGCGCTGGTGTGCCTGCGCGATTACAGCGACGCCGACGGGGACGGCTTCCTGGAGTACCTCGACGAGAGCGGGCAGGGCCTGGCCAACCAGGGCTGGAAGGACTCCGGCGACTCGATCCGGTCCGCCGCCGGCCGGCTCGCGGCCCCGCCGGTGGCCCTGTGCGAGGTGCAGGGCTACGCCTGCGAGGCGGCCCGGCACGGCGCCGACCTGCTGGATGCGTTCGGCGAGCCGGGCGCGGCGGAGTGGCGCGACTGGGCGGGCCGGCTGGCCGGCGCCTTCCGCGGCGCGTTCTGGGTGGACGGGCCCGCGGGCCGCTACCCGGCGCTCGCGCTGGACGCGGCGAAGCAGCCGGTGGACTCGCTCACCAGCAACATCGGCCACCTGCTCGGCACCGGCCTGCTCACCGCCGGCGAAGAGGACCTGGTGGCGCGGCAGCTGGCCGGGCCTGACCTGGCCTCCGGGTTCGGGCTGCGGACCATGTCCGCCACCGCCGGCGGCTACTCGCCGCTGAGCTACCACTGCGGATCGGTGTGGAGCCATGACACCGCGATCGTGATCCGGGGCCTGGCCCGGGCCGGGCACGGCCGGGAGGCGGCCGCGCTGGCGGACGGGCTGCTGGCCGCGGCGGCCTCGTTCGGCTGGCGGCTGCCCGAGCTCTTCTCGGGGGAGGCCCGCTCGCGCCAGCCCTGGCCCTCGCCCTACCCGGCGTCCTGCCGGCCGCAGGCCTGGGCGGCCGCGGCGGCCGGGGCGCTGGTGCAGGCGCTGCTCGGGCTGGAGGCCGACGTGCCAGCGGGCACGGTGCGGGTGTGCCCGCCGGGCCCGGCCGGCGGCTGGGGCGGCCGGCTGGAGGTCAGCGGGCTGGTCGCGGGGGAGGAGACGTTCACCGCGGGGGTGGGCGCGGATGGCGCGGGCTACCTCAGCGGGCTCAGCCTGACCCGGCTGCCGTAGCGCGCCCGGACCCCGCCGCTCTCCGGGACCTCCCAGGATGCGCTCACCCGGCTCCCAGGTTCGCGCGATGTGCTGAAACCAGGCAGGCTGGGGGCAGCCTGCGGGAGGAAGATGCAGCCATGATCGTACGTCCGTACTTGGGCGGCTGGGGCTTCAACTGGCCCGGGCTGGTGACCGCCGTGCTGTTCTGGGCGCTGGTGGTCGTCGCCATCGTCGCGCTGATCCGCTACCTGCGCAGCAGGCAGCACTGGCCCGGCCCGTCCGGGTACGGCTGGCCGGGGCCCGGCCCTCACCAGCAGGCCGGGAGCCCGGCGGAGCACATCCTCGCCGAGCGCTACGCCCGCGGCGAGATCGACGAAGAGGAGTACCAGCGGCGCCTGAGCGTGCTGCGGGGCGGGGCGGGCCAGCCGCCGCCGGGCAGCGGGCCGCCGCCGGGCAGCCCCCCGCCGGCTTCTTGACGCAGGCCCAGACCGGCCGGGTGGCGCGGTCTCGCGTCACCCGGCCGGTCTGCGCCGTGCCAGGTCAGGCGGGCTCTGCGCCGTGCAGCGAGGGAGCGTGGGAGATGCCGACGATCAGGCCGTCTTCGGTGATGAGCCTGGTGACCGTCTGTCCCCACGGCTCCATGCGGGCCGGGTGCAGGAGCTCGAAGCCCGCGCCCTCAAGCTCGCCGCCCGCTGCGGCGACCGCATCGGCGTCCGCCACCTCGAATTCGATGGAGGCCTGGGGGCGCACCCGGCCGGCGGGCCACTGCGGCGTGCCGAAACACGCTTCCGCGGCCTGCGAGAGCGGCCACACACCGAAGTGCCTGCTGCCGGGGACATTCCCGCTGGAGTAGTAGCCGTCCTCGCCTTCACCCTCCAGCGGGAGGCCGAGCGCGTCCACGAACAGCTTGCGGCTCTGCGGCGGGTCGGCGGCGACCACGGCCACGCTCGTGATGAACAGGACGTCCATGGGGGCACACCTCCGTATCTCCCGGGGCCCGTGCTTATCTCGCGGGGACCGTGCGGGCCTGCGGGCGGCTCTGCGCCGGCGGGGCGTTCAGGCGGCCGTTGTCCCGCAGCAGCGTCAGGGCCGTGACCGTGCAGTGGCCGCGCCACTCCCGTTCCGCGGCGGGAGACCACGCGGGCCAGTTGAAGGTCCAGCCGCCGTCGGGCTGCTGCGCGGCGGCGAGCTGGTCGAGATGGGCGTCGATCAGGGACTGGCTGAACACGCCCCGGGCGGGGGAGCCGGGCCGGGGCGCGAAGTCGAGCGGCGTGTGCACCTCGCCGGGCGCGCCCGGCTCCAGCGCCACCACCCCCTGGTCGATGATCATGCGCCCGAGCCGCTCCGCGGCCTCTCTGGCCCGCGCCTGGTCCGGCACTTTCTCCAGGAACCACAGCAGCCCGCGCATGTCGTAAGGGCTGGCCTTGTCGAGCGTGCCGATCCGCTCCCACAGCAGCGCGGTGGCCTGGCCGAGCCACGGGTGGCTCATGCCGCCCGCGTGCAGGCTGCCCGCGAGCAGGCCGGTGCTGATCAGCGAGGCCGGGTTGCCCTCTTCCGGAACCCACCAGGGCGCGTGCGGCCAGCCTTCGACTGACGGATCCACGAACACCGCGCCGCCTCCGGCCGGTGCGTGCGCGGCCAGCCAGCCGCAGGCGCCCGCCGCCAGGTCGCTGTCCCAGGCGCCGGTTTCCAGCATGACCTGCAGCGCGAAGTCGATCGCGACCGGCTGGCTGTCCGGGCACCGGCCATCCGGCTCGAGCGCGTGCCCGAACCCGCCGTCGGCGTTGCGGTACGCGGCCAGCGCATCCCGCACCGGCCCGGGCTCGCCCCCGCGGAACAGCCGCGCGAACCGGCGGCGCTCCAGCACCCGCGCGTTGGCGGCGACGAACTGCTCAGCAGCATCGATGTCAGGTGCGTTCATGCCCCCATCCCAGCAGCCGGCGCGGCCGCCGTCTTGAACGGAACGGACATGCGGATGCGAGACTGGGACCATGGAGTGGGCACCGGGCTACCGTGAGTGGGCACCGCCCGCCGCGCTGCGCGGCTCGGTGATGTGCCTGTGGGCGAGCGTCCTCCCGGCCAGGCGCCCGGATGTCACGCTGGTGCTCCCGGACGCCTGCATCGACCTCATCTGGCAGAGCGGCCGGGGCGTCTACGTCGCGGGCCCGGACACCGGGCCCGCCCCCGAGCCGCTGGCGGGCGGGACCGTCCTGGCCGGGGTCCGGCTGCGGCCCGGCGCGGGCGGGCCCGCGCTCGGCGTGCCGCTGTCAGAGCTGCTGGACCAGCGCGTCGAGGCCGCCGACGTAGGCTCGGGGCTCACCACATCCCTGTTCCGGCGGGCCGACGGCGGGCTGGCCCCGGACGAGGCGATGCGGCTGATGGTCGAGGCCGTCAGCCCGGCCGTCGCCGACGGGCCAGCCGACCCGCTGGTCACTGCGGCAGTGAGGCTGCTGGCCGGGCCGGGGGCGCAGGCCGGCGATGCCGCGGACGACCTGGGCGTGAGCGAACGCCAGTTGCGGCGCCGCTGCCAGGCCGCGGTGGGCTACGGCCCGGCGACCCTGCGCCGCGTGCTCCGGTTCCGGCGGTTCCTGGCGCTGCTCGATGCGGGGGAGCGGGACCTGGCCCGGGCCGCCGCCGGCGCGGGCTACGCCGACCAGCCGCACCTCACCCGGGAGTGCGCCCGGCTCGCAGGCCTGTCCCCGGCTGCCCTGCTCGCCCAGCGCCACCCCGCCGTGGCCTGACCATCGGCAGCCGGCCTTCAAGGTGCTCCGCTGATTCGTCGTTTGTAGGCGGAGGGGGTTTCCCCGCAATGCCTGGCGAAGGATCGGGCGAACGCCCCGACGTCGTCGAAACCCACGGCGATTGAGACCTCGAGCACGGAACGGTCCGGCTGAGCCAGCATGGCCATGGAACGAAGCACCCGGGCACGTAGCAGGTAGCTTCGCCACGACATGCCCATATGCGTGCTGAAGAGACGGCGCAGTGTTCGTTCCGAGACCCCGACCGCGCGTGTCACGTCACGGACCGTGACGTGGTCGAGGTGAGCACGGGTGTAGTCGGTGGCCGCGGTGACCAGCGGATCGGCCGAGACCGGCAAGTTCAATGGCCTCTCGTCCTCCAGTGCTTCCGCGACCACATACCCGAGGGCCTGAAAGAACGAGTCCGCGTCCACGCCTGACCCGGTACGCGAGATCGGCCATCGCCCCGAGTAGAGCATCATCTCGCGAAGCAGTGCAGAGACGGCAATTATCCGCACCCGGTCTCCGGCCACCGGAACGAGTTCTGGCTCAAAGAGCACCGCGAGGGTCTGCGCACCAGCGTTCAGCGTCGTCTGATGCTGCAAACCCGCCGGGATCCACGCGGCTTGATGGGGCGGCAGCAGGTAGTGGCCGGCCTGCGTCTTGACCTCCACCACCCCACGGCAGGCGTACTCGATCTCGTGCACGTCGTGAAAGTGCCAGCCAGTGACCAACCGCTGGCCGCCGTCATACAGGTGGCTGCCCCCCAGCCAGCGGCCACTTTCCCGCAGGTCCACCAGACCGGTGGTGGCCGTTAGAACCTGATCTTTGGCCGAATCAGCAGGGACGGTCATACCTCAGGAACCTTACAGTCTGTTTCTGGGCAGACCGTGCCCGCGCTGATGATCGCCGACGCGCCGAGCAAGGAGTCCTGATGGCTACGTTGATCTACTCCATGTCCGTGTCCCTGGACGGTCACATCGCCGGACCGGACGGCGCCATCGACTGGGCCGCACCTGACGGGGAATTGATGCGGTTCCACATTGAGCAGACCCGGGAACTCACGGGGCACCTGACGGGGCGACGGCTCTACGAAGACATGCTGGGGTGGGAGACGGCCGAACAGACCCGCACCGAGCCACCGGAACTCGAATTCGCCCGCATCTGGAAGGCCATCCCGAAAGTGGTGTTCTCAGCCAGCCTGACGAGGGTGGAAGGTAACGCCCGGCTGGCGTGCCGTGATGTCGCTGACGAGGTCGCCGAGCTGAAGAATCAACCCGGCGCCGGCATCGTGTCCGTCGGCGGTGCCAGGCTCGCCGCCTCCCTTGCCGGGAAAGACCTCATCGATGAGTACCGGCTGTTCGTATGTCCCGTCGTGCTGGGGGGCGGCACCCCGTACTTCCCGCCACTGCCGAAGAGACTCGACCTCGAACTCATCGAGACGCAGACCTTCTCGCAGGTCGTCTACCTCCGGTACCGGCGGGGCTAGCCCCCGATCAAGGCATGGTCGCGCTCTCGGCGCGGGCCTCAGCCCCGGGCGCATCGGGTGGTAACGCAACGAATCACCGCAGATGTGGCGGGTGGGTGACAGGGATCCCCGTGATGCGGCATCCGCCGGGTACCTGGCAGGCTGGTGACCCGACGAGCCTGGGTACCCGGCGGTGAAGGAGCACTTATGGAAGTCAAGGGCGCGGCGGACCGGCCGACCAGTTCCGGCCCGGCCGAGTGGTTCACCGGCCAGGTGTGGATGGACGAGGTCGCAGTGCTTCCCGATCCGGGACTGGTGCGGGCGCTGCGGGTGCACTTCGCACCCGGCGCCCGGACCGCGTGGCACGTGCACCCGCTCGGCCAGGTGCTGCACATCGTCGAGGGTGTCGGCCGGGTCCAGGGCGAGAATGGCCCGGTCCGGGAGGTCCGCCCGGGGGACACCGTGATCGTCGGCGCGGGGGAGCGGCACTGGCACGGCGCCGCCCCGGACCACCTGATGTGCCACCTGGCGGTCCAGGAGCGTGATCCGGCCACCGGCGAGCAGACGCTCTGGCACGAGCACGTGAGCGACGCCGACTACCTCGCCGCGCCCGCCGGGGAGTAGCCCGGCCCGGCGGCGCAGGACTGAGGCAGGCCGGGGAGAGGGACCTCGCTGCCGCAGCTCAGACCGGGGGTTGCTGCCGGGCGGGGGAGGAATAACGGGTAGCACACGCGCAGCGTCCCGCCCGCCAGACAAACCGGGATGTGTCACAACGTGAAGGCGTCCCTGGTGAGTATGCCGGCACCGCGGGGCGCTTCGCTCATACGGGGGGAGAACGAAATGGAGCGGCCGATCAGGGGGCAGGCCGGGGACTTCGGCACGGCGGGTTACTGGTGCGCACGTCCTCGTGCGGCAGCCCCCGCCGACGGCGAGACGGCGATCATGGCGGCGCCGCTGCGTGCCGAGATAGACGCCTGCGGCTGCGTATGGCGCAACTACGGCGAGGAGCTCGAGCTGGCGCCCTGCGCTGAGCACTGGCTGCTCGATGCCATCGACGCCGGCTACCTCGCGCCGCCCGCGACGGAGTAGCCCGGCCCGGCCGCGCGGGCCGCTGCCCGGGCGGGCAGCCCGGCCCGGGCGTCCCGCTTCCGCCAGTACCGCCGGGCCCAGGCCGGGCGGGTGTCACGGCCGCCCAGGCCGGCCGCCACCGCCGCCGTCCAGCGCGCCAGCAGCTCGTCCGCTTCGGCGAACGCGCCGGCCGGTTCC
The DNA here is from genome assembly GCA_050257395.1 of Gemmatimonadota bacterium. GTDB lineage: Bacteria > Actinomycetota > Actinomycetes > Streptosporangiales > Streptosporangiaceae > JAIRTY01. Next base: position 12,456 of record JBLMWU010000190.1, read on the forward strand.
GGCGGCGTGGCCAGCCAGCGGGCCTGCACCGCGGCACGCTCGGGGAGGAACAGCGGGTACGCGGCCGCCGGGTCGCGCAGCGCCAGCCGGTGCAGCACCTCGTGCCGCCACCACAGCGTGGCCGGGTCGTAGCGGTCGGACGGCTCCGGGCCGAGGTCCAGCGGGCCCGCGACGCGCACCGGCTTGAACAGTGACGTGCACGGCGCCGCGGTGGCGGTCACCCAGTGCGCCGCGCCGTCCGCCCGCAGCTCAGCCACCCAGGAGGCGGTCGTCTGCGAGTTCGCCGCCAGCCCGCCCGCGTGCATGCAGGGCGCCGCCATCGCGCCGTTGACCAGCGAGTAGTGCGGGACAGCCGCACCGGCGCCGTGGCCGGCGAGGAGCGTCATCAGGCCGGCTGCCCCGGCCGCGGCGGCGGCGCCGCGCTGGGTCAGCGGCTGGCGGACCCGGCAGGCGGACACCGCCGTCTTCAGCCGGTCGCTGTGCTGGCGCGCGAACGGCTCGATCGTCAGCCCGTTGGAGATGCTGCGGGCACCGCTGTCCACCTTCTCGGCCGCCCACAGCTTCCCCGCGGTCTCCAGCACGTACGCGCCGGCCGCGTCGGCCACCAGGAAGCTGTTGTGGTAGGTGAAGCCGCGGCGCTCGTGGCCGCAGCCGCCGCCCTGGCCGTGCTGCTCCAGCAGGTCCGTGATGACCGTCACCGCGTCAGCAGCTGACGCGGCGCGCTCCAGCGCGAGGCGGAGCAGGTCCATCCCGGTGAGCCCGGACTTCGCGTACCGCTGATCGGTGAATACCGCCTCGTTGCCGATGACCACGCCGTGCTCGTTCGCGCCGATCTCCGCGCCCCACATCCAGAACGGGCGGCTGAGCAGCACCGCGTGGGTCTCACGAGCCTGCCCGATCTCGATCCAGGTGCAGCGCACCCTGGCCGCGGCCGGATGGCTGGCGCGGGGCTGCCAGTCGAGAAACTGGGCCTCGTTCGGGTCGCGGTCGGAGTTCTTGGCGAACAGCACCGACCCAGGCCGGACCACGACCATGGTGTCGCACATGTCCCCAAGTGAACCAGGCCCTGATCCGCTCTGGCGGATAGCGTGCAAGGCATGGCGATTGAGAGGCGGCCGCTGGGGCGGACCGGGACGGATGTGACCATCCTCGGGTACGGGGCGATGGAATTGCGCGGCCAGCCGCGCGGGCCGGTGATCGCGGATGAGGATGCGGGCAGGCTGCTGAACGAGGTGCTCGACAGCGGCATCACCCTGATCGACACGTCCATCGACTACGGCAGGAGCGAGGAGCTCATCGGCCGCTACCTCGGCCATCGCCGTGACGAATACTTCCTGGCGTCCAAGTGCGGCTGCCTGCTCGACCCGCCCGCCACGGTCATGCCGCCGTTCCCGCACGACTACAGCCCGGCCAATGTGCGGGCGGGCATCGAGCAGAGCCTGCGCAGGCTCGGCACGGACCGGCTCGACCTGGTGCAGGTGCACATGTCGCCGAGCCGGGAGCAGCTGGCGGCGGACCAGGTCATCGAAACGCTCACCGCCGTGCGCGACGAAGGCAAGGTGCGCTTCATCGGCATGTCCGGCATCCTGCCGAATCTGCCCGACCACATCGCCATGGGTGTCTTCGACGTGTTCCAGATCCCGTACTCGGCGGTCCAGCGAGAGCACGAGGCCCTGATCACAGCCGCCGCCGAGGCGGGCGCGGGCACGCTCATCCGGGGCGGGGCGGCCCGGGGCGCCCCTGCCGAGGACAAGAACTGGCGGCAGGGCCCGCTCGGCCTGCCCGAAGGCGAGGGGCAGCGGCGCTGGGAGTCCTCGGGCATCGAGGAACTGCTGGACGGCATGAGCCGGCACGAGTTCGTGCTGCGCTTCACCCTCAGCCACCCCGCGCTGTCGACCACCATCGTCGGCACCGCCAACCCGGACCACCTGCGCGCCAACCTCGCCATCGCGGAGAAGGGCCCGCTGCCCGCGGACCAGTACGAGGCGGCCAAGCGCAAGCTCGGCCCAATCGGCGGATAGCGCTCGCCGGCCCGCGGCTCAGCTTCCCCCGGCCGCAGCATCCAGGAGACGGCAGACCGTCCCGGCTGCTGGCCCGTTCTTGCCGTGGGCTGTGGTCAGTGGGCCGCACACAGCGGCTGGTAGTGAGCCATGTCGGTGGACCAGGACCGGCCGGTATGCGGGTCCCGCTGCTCATGCGGGTCGAGCCCGTCGTAGTTCCAGCGGGTAGCCGGCTCGCCGCACACGGCGCATGGTGTGATCTTCGCGCTGTGGCCCGCCGCGCTATCGGGCTCGGTCCGCCGGACCCGGATCACAATCATGACCACGAACACGGCGACGTGAAGCAGCGTCACGAGAATGACCAGAGTGGTCAGAGTGCTCACTTGCTCTCCCCTCTGGCCTGCTACAACCAGCGCTATCGGCGGTTTCGTCCAGCTTCGGAGGGCGATCTGCGTCACAGGCCGCCCGGCTTCGGCCAGCGGCGAGAGCGGCGGCGCATCGTTCCCCGCGCCGCGATCTGCCATGCCGCATCGATCTGCACCGGTGACCACTGGTTTCTCTTCAGCAACAGGCGTTGCCGTTCTCCCCGAGATTGACAGCCGGCCGGTTGCACCTCAGAATCCACGGCATAGGGGCCGTTTCGCGTGCTTTGCGACGCCCTGAGCGAAGCCATTCGCCAGACAGGTTGCCGGGCGCCCGGCAGGAGAGGAAGTTACGGAATGGCTACCACCGACAGACGGGCCGGCGCGCAGCCGCCCGGCGGCGGGCGTAACCTCTTCGTCCGGAACGCGACCGGCCTCGTGCGGGAACTCACCGCCTTCGACGCCTTCAACCTGGTGTTCTCGGCCGTCCTCATCCCGGTGGGCATCACCGAGGTGATGGCGTTCACGCCGATGTTCTGGCCGCACGCCAACATGCTGCTGTCGTTCCTGCTCGCCACGCCGCTGGTGGCCTGCTGCGGCCTGGTCTACCTGTACTTCACGGTGATCATGCCGCGGTCGGGCGGCGACTACGTGTGGGTGTCCCGCACGCTGAACCCGTTCCTCGGCTTCTTTGTGAACTTCTCGCTGACGTTCGTGTTCCTCACCTGGATCGCGTTCAACTTCACCTACATGCTGTCGGTGATGGGACCGGCGGCCGCGTACGTCGGGGGCTGGCACTCCACCGCGCTGACCGCGCCGTCCAATGGCGAGATGATGCTCATCTCCACGATCCTGACCATTCTGTTCACCGTCCTCATGATCTTCGGGGTGCGGGTCGTCGCCCGGTACATGGTGGTCACGTTCGCGATCGTGTGGATCGGCATGATCGTGTGGCTGCTGCTGATGGCGTTCGGCAGCCACAGCCATTTCGTCAGCTCCTGGAACGCCCACGCCGGCCTGAGCTACAACGGCGTCATCTCGGCCGCCGCGGCCAAGCCGTTCCTGTTCAGCGCCGCGGGCGGGATCGGCTGGGGCGCCACCCTGTTCGGGATGATCTACTCGTTCCAGGTGTACACGGGCTTCCAGTGGACCGGGTACTTCGCCGGTGAGATCCGCAACGTGCGCCGCACCGCGTCCACGTCCATCCTGGGCGCGCTGCTCATCTCGGCGGCCATCTACGTCATCGCGGTCGGCCTGATCTACAAGTACTACGGCTTCAAGTTCTTCGGCGCGAGCGTGTTCATGGCGCTGGGCGGCGGGGCGGCGCACTGGAAGCTCCCGTTCTCGCCATACCTGCCGAGCCTGGCCAACTTCCTGCCCGGCCCGCACTGGCTGCTGGTCTTCGTGGCGCTGTGCTTCGTGGCGGCGATCCTGTGGTGGACCCCGACCGGCTTCATGCTCGGCACCCGCAACCTGTTCGCGTGGTCGTTCGACCGGCTGGCGCCCGAGCGCGTCACGTCGGTGTCCGACCGCTTCCACACCCCGGTGGTCGCCACCGTCGTCATCGGCTGCGTCGTCGAGCTGCTCAACTACCTGAACATCTACCAGGGGCTCGGCGCGTACCTGCTGAACGTGATCGCCGTCATGGCGCTCGCGTTCATCATCGTGTCCATCGCCGCGGCGCTCACCCCGAGACTGCGGCCGCAGATGCACGCGCAGGGCCCCGCCTGGGCGCGGCGCAAGCTGGCCGGGCTGCCGGTGATCAGCTGGGTGGCGGGCATCTCCGCGATCTCCTGGATCTTCGTGATCTACGTGGCCTTCCACACCGGGTTCGGCGGCACGGTCGGCTTCAAGCCGATGCTGGAGGCGTTCACCGCGCCGCTCATCGGCATCGTCTACTACGTCACCGTCCGGCTGATCCGCCGGGCCCAGGGCATGAGCTTCGGCCAGACCTTCGCGGAGATCCCGCCCGAGTGACCACGCGCACCCTGTACTACGCCTCCGACATCCACGGCTCGGATGTCTGCTGGCGCAAGTTCCTCAACGCTGCCCGCTTCTACGGCGCCGACCTGCTCGTCATGGGCGGGGACGTGTCCGGCAAGGCGGTCGTCCCGATCGTGGCCGTCCCCGGCGGCCACCTGGTCCGGCAGATCACCGGCGAGAAGGTGCTCGGCCAGGCCGAGCTGGACCAGGTCGAGACCCGCATCCGCGACATGGGCTTCTACCCGTTCCGCACCACGGACGAGGAGCTCGACGAGGTCTGGGACGACCCGGCCTCCGTGCACCGGGTGTTCCTGGACCTGATGCGCGAGAGCCTGGCCCGCTGGCTGGACTGGGCGGAGCAGAAACTCGCCGGCACCGGCGTGCAGGCCTTCGTCATGACCGGCAACGACGACCCGCCGGAACTGCGGGAGATCATCGCCGGGTCGGCGGTGCTCACCGACCCGGAGGACCAGCTCATCGAGCTCGGCGACGGCGTGCAGATGATCTCCTGCGGCTGGTCGAACCGCACCCCGTGGGACTCGCCGCGGGAGATGGACGAGCCCGACCTGCAGCGGCACATGGAGAAGCAGGCCGACCAGGTGGCCGACCCGCGGCGGGCCGTGTTCAACCTGCACGTCCCGCCGCTCGGCACCGCGATCGACAAGGCCCCGCTGCTGGACAAGTCGCTCAAGCCGGTGGTCAAGGGCGGCGCCGTGGTCATGGAGTCGGTGGGGTCCGCCGCGGTGCGGGCGGTGATCGAGCAGTACCAGCCGATGCTGTCGCTGCACGGGCACATCCACGAGTCCCGCGGCGCGGTCAAGATCGGCCGGACGCTGTGCGTCAATCCGGGCAGTGAATACGCCGACGGGGTGCTGATGGGCGCGCTGATCGAGATCGACAGCCGCAAGGGCATCCGTCAATACCAACTGCCTTCAGGCTGAGAACGGGCTGGCGCCCGCGTCAGCCGCTGCGCACCAGGTGAGGCATCCGGGAGGGATAACGGTGGATCAGCGGGCCTTCGAGCGGCGTTTCGTGCAGCAGCGGGAGAACCTGCGCACCAGCGAGGAGCAGCTCCTGCAGCGGGTCGAGCAGTCCGGGTACGGGCCGAAAAGCAAGCAGATCCTGCGCGAGCACGTCCGGCACGAGTCCACCGGGCAGGTGGGGTTCGCGCTGTTCGAGTGCCCGCCCGCGATCGTCCGCGGCGACGGCGCCCTGGTGTGGGACGCCGACGGCAAGGAGTACGTGGACATGCTCGCCGGGTTCTCGGTGTCCAACACCGGGCACTGCCACCCGGACGTGGTCGCGGCGGTGTCCGCGCAGGCCGGGAAGCTGATGCACTACTTCGACCTGCCGAACGAGCCGCGCGAGCGGCTGGCCGCCCGGCTCAGCGCGCTCGCCCCCGGCGAGCACAGGAAGCGGGTGGTGTTCGGGGTCACCGGCGCGGACGCCGCCGAGCTGGCGATCCGGCTGGCCCGCTGGTACACCGGCGCGCCCATCATCATCTCCGCCTACGGCGGCTACCACGGCACCACCGCGGCCACCATGCCCACCACCGCCAAGGGCGGCATGTGGGCCTACTACTACCCGGTGCTGCCGCACGACACCGGGCACGCCAAGATCCCCTACTCCTACCCGTACCGCTGCCCCGTCGGGGCCTCCCCGGAGAACTGCGCGGAGGCGTGCCTGGAGTTCGTGCGGCGGATGCTGCTCGGCAAGGAGTCCCCGTTCACCGAGCACCGGGCCGGCATCTCCAACGTGGCCGCCATCATGGTCGAGCCGATGCAGGCCAGCGCCGGCTACATCATCCCCGGCGCCGGCTACCTGCGCGGATTGCGCGAGCTGTGCGACGAGTTCGGGTTCCTGCTGATCGACGACGAGATCCAGGCCGGGATGGGCCGCACCGGGCGGATGTGGGCCTGCCAGCACGAGGACGTGGTCCCGGACCTGCTGCTCACCTCCAAGGGCCTGGCCAGCGGGCTGCCGATCTCCGCGGTCATCGCGCCGGACGAGATCGCCGCGTCCTGGGGCCCGGGCGCGCACGTGGCCACGTTCACCGCCACCGCGCTGGCCGCGGCGGCCGCCAACGCGACCCTGGACGTGTACGAGTCCGGGCAGCTGGTCAGCCGGGCCGCGGAGCTGGGCGGCTACTTCCGCGACCAGCTGGCCGGGCTGCAGGAGCGGCACCCGATCCTGGGCTGGATCGACGCCCGCGGGCTGTTCATCGGGCTGGAGTTCGTGCGCGACCGCGCCACCAAGGAGCCCGCCGCCGACGAGGCCAAGTGGATGCTGGACTTCTGCGTGCGCGAGGGCCTGCTGTTTGAAAAGGGCGGCTACCTGCACAACCGCTTCCAGCTGATCCCCTCGTTCGTCATGGAGAAGGGGCAGGTGGACCGGGCGGTCGGCATCCTGGACCGGGCCATGACCATGGCCGAGCAGCGCTCCGGCATCACCTGACGCAGGACTCGCTCGCGGTTACACGTGGCGTTTCTGGGCGGCGCGGAAGAGGTCTGCCAGCTCGGCGGTGGTGGTGGCGTCCTGGGCGGACTTGTCGTCGCGCCAGCGGCCGGTGAACCTCGGGAAGCGCATGGCCAGCCCCGCGTCCTCCTTGAGCTGGCCCCAGGCCGCGGTGTAGGTGGGGGAGAGGGTCAGCTCGGCGCTGAGGATCTCCAGCACGACCGCGGGCTCGAACCAGACGTCGGGCTGCTGGCGGGCGTCGACCCGGGCGGGCCGGTCCCCGGTGGCCAGCGGCGCGAGCCGGGCGGGCAGGGCGGCCAGGTCGGCGTCGGAGAAGCCGGTGCCGCACTTGGTCACGGTGCGGAAGACATCGGCGCCGGGGTCGTAGGCGGCGAGCAGCAGCGCGCCGTACACGCCGCGGCGGCGGCCGCGGCCGGCGAACGCGCCGACGATGACCAGGTCGACGGTGTCGGACAGCTCGGTGCGGTAATCCCGCTTGAGCTTGATCCACTGCCAGCCGCGGGCGCCGGCCTGGTAGTGCGAGCCCGGGGCGACCGACTTGCACACCAGCCCCTCGCAGCCCTCGGTGACGGCCTGCTCGAACGCCGCCTCCAGCTCGTCCGGGGTCGCGGCCCCGGCGGCGGTGGTGAGCCGCAGCTGGGGGGTGAGCGTGATCGCCTCGGCCAGCCTGGCCCGGCGCCGCGGGTAGGGCAGCCGGGTGAGGTCCTCGCCGTCGGCGTACAGCAGCTCGAAGCAGAACAGGCCCACCGGCACATCCCGCACCGCCTCGCTGATGCCGTGCTTGCGCCTGCGGAACATGACCTCGCCGAACGGGCGCAGCTCGCCGGCTGCCGCGTCGAACGCGACGACCTCGCCCTCGATGATCGCCTCCGCCGGGCCCAGCCCGGCCGCCAGCATCTCCACCACGTCGGGAAACTGGGCGGCCACCCGTTCCAGCCGCCGGGTGAACAGCTCGATGTGGCCGTCGGCGGTCTTGTGCGCCTGGACCCGCACCCCGTCGTATTTGTACTCGGCCGCGCACTGGCCGCCCAGCTTGGCGAGGATCTCCGCTGGCTCGGACAGCCGCTGCGCGAGCATGACCCGGACCGGGTTGCCCGGGGCCACCGCCAGCTGCTCGACCGCCGCGATCCCGCCACTGACCAGGACGGACGCAACCTTGCCCAGGTCGCAGCAGATGTTGTAGCCGCGTTCCAGCACCGGCCGGGCCGCCCGCCCGCCCGCGTGCACCTGGGCGAGCGCGTCCAGCACGGTGGGCGTGCCGATGCCGAGCCGCAGGCCCTTGGTGACCAGGCGGAGCAGGTAGCGGGCCTCCAGCGGGGTGGCCTGGCCGAGCAGCCCGGCCAGCAGGCCTAGCTTGCGGCCCTGCGAGCCCGGCCCCTCGGCCTCAGCGATCTCGTGCAGGGCGGCGACGACGGCGGTCACCTGGAGGCTGGCGGGACGGCCGGCGGCTGTCACCGCGAGCAGCTGCTCGGCGGCCTGCCCGAGGTCGCCGGTCTCCCGCAGGGCCGCGGTCACCTCGCCGGGATCGGTGCCGGTGGCGGTGGCGACCGCGCGGATGGCCAGCTTCTCGGCCAGCCCCAGGTCCACGCCAGCGAACTCCGGCGCGATCAGGCCCTGG
>JBLMWU010000191.1:0-12317 GCA_050257395.1 Gemmatimonadota bacterium
CAGGTCGTCGGTGACCAGGGCGTGCGGGGTCCGGCCCTCGAAGGTGGCGGCCTTGATGACCCGGTTGCGCAGCCGCAGCGGGCCCAGCTGCGCGGGCCCGAACACGTCAGGAATCACGCGCCGAGTAGAACACGTTCTACTCAGCCGATTCAAGCGTCTCCCCGAGCAGGCGCTGCAGAGAGGGGAGCAGGGTGCCGATGTCCTGGCCGCTGCGGAACGCCACCACGGTGGTGCCCGCGGAGCCCGGCTGGCCGGCCGGGGCGGTGAAGAGGCCGATCACCTGGCGCATGGCCGCGTCGACCTCGGCGACCGGGTCCGGGCTCTCCCCCCGCAGCCAGCGGCGCAGCACGTGGTTGTGGGCCGCCACCACCGCCGCGGCCATCAGCTCGGCGCGCAGTGAGGCCGGCTCACCCTGGTCCTCCATCCAGCCGGCGATGAACTCGCGGAACAGCCGCTGGTAGCGGGCGACGCTGGCGATCTCCCGGTCGCGGAGGGCGGCCACCTTGCTGGTGAGCGCGTACCGCCGGCGGGCCAGCTCGCCCTCGTCGAGGTAGTGCAGCAGCACCAGCCGGACCGCGTCGGAGACCGCGGCCAGCGCGGTGGAGTGGCTGGAGGTCAGCAGCCGTTCCCTGATCTGGTCGAGCAGCCGGTCGTGGTCGGGGAAGATGACGTCTTCCTTCGAGCGGTAGTGACGGAAGAACGTCGTGCGCCCCAGCCCGGCCCGCTCGGTGATGTCATCGACCGTGGTCTGCTCGTATCCGCGCTCATCAAAGAGGGTGAACGCGGCTTCCGCCAGCCGGTCCCGCACGGATGGCCTGCTCATGACCGCTCATCCTCGCCCGTCGCCCAGCCCGGCTGCCACTTGCCGCCGCATGTGGTACTAAGTACCATTCATACGGTACCAAGTTCCATAGGGTTGGTGCTGCATGAGCGTTGCGACCGTCGCCCTGCCGCTGCCGCGGCCGGCTCCCGAGCCCGTCCCGGCCGGGCCTGACACCCTCGCCGGGGTGCTGCAGGCCTTCCGCGCCGCGCGCGGCCTGTCCATCCGCGCCGCCGGCGGCATGGTCGGCGGCAGCCGCGGGGTGTGGGCCAAGTGGGAGTCCGGGGTGGTGCCGAGCCCGGTCTACCTGCGCCGGATCGCCGGCCTGCTCGGCCTGTCCGGCGCCGAGGCCCGCCAGCTGGCTGGACCGGACCGGGTGCGCCGCCCGGGCTCGGCCGGCGACGAGGAGTCGCCCGGCCTGGCGCAGGCGAGGCTGCGGGCCGGGCTGAGCGCCGCGGAGTTCGCCCGGCGCCTGCATGTCAGCGCGGCCCTGGTCAGCCGGTGGGAAGGCGGCGAGCGGGTGCCCGGGCGGAGCTACTTCCCCGCCATCGCGCAGGCGCTGGGCACCGGCACCGGCTTCGTCGAGGAGCTGTTCCGGCACCGGGCGGCCGCCGGGGAGTCCGCGCCCGTGCCCGGGCTGCGGGCGGTACGCCTGCGCCGGGGCCTCACCCGCGCCCAGCTGGCCAGCTCCCTCCAGGTCGACGTCACCACGATCCAGCGCTGGGAGCGCCAGGGCAGGGCGCCGTACCGCCAGGCCATGGCGCTGGCCGCGGCGCTCGGCGCCGACCTGGCCGCCCTCGCGCGGCCGCTGGCCGTCGCGCCGCCGCCGAAACCCGCTGGCACGCCGCTGCGGCGGCTGCGGCAGCAGCGGGACCTCAGCCCCGGGGTGGTGGCGGCCAGGGCGGGTGTCCCGTGCTCGTCGCTGGACGCCTGGGAACGCGGCGCCTCCCGGCCGAGCTGGGCCCAGGCCCGGGCGCTGGCCCGCGCGCTGTCGGTGCCGGTGGCGCAGGTCTTCGCCGCCGCGGGGCTGGAGTCGCCGCGCCACCTTGATCCGGCCCGGTGGGCGCCGGAGTGCCTGCCCGCCGTGCTGGCCGAGCTCCGGCGCTGGCAGGGCTGGACCCAGCAGGATCTCGCGGTCCTGCTCGGGGTGAGCAGCACCACGATCCGGGCGTGGGAGAAGGGACGGCAGCGGCCCCGCGCGGGCGCGCTGGACCGGCTCGACCGGCACGTCAGGTCGCCGGTCCGGATGAGCACGCTGCTGGGTCAGGGCCCGGCGGCCCGGGCCCGCCCCGGCGGCTGACCGTGCGGCGGGCCCGGGACCTGCGGCCCGCTAGAGGTTGAACGCGGACGTCAGCGTGGTGTTCGACGCGGCGAGGCCGAGCAGCGGCAGGCCGAGGAGCTGCTCGCTGGTGCCGAGCAGCGAGTAGTGGCTGAACAGGGTGCCCGAAGTGCTGCCCGCGGGCGTGCTCGGGCTGATCACGATGGTGGCCACGTGGCAGCTCTGGTCGCTGGTGCTGGTGGCGCAGCTCTCGCTGGTGCTGCCGCCCGAGCCCTCGTCCCAGGTGATGAACACCGCGGTGCTGCCGCTGGTGTACTCCGGGCTGTTCAGGATCGCCGGCAGGTTGTTCTTCAGCCAGGTGTCGCCCTGCGCGACCGGCCGTTGTGCATGTCATCGATCAGGTTCGGGGTGATGAACGAGAACGCCGGGAGCGTGTTGTCCGCCAGATCGGTGGCCAGCTGGCTGTAGGGGACGTCGTTCGCGGTGCACCCGCTGAGCGCGGTGAAGTACGGCGGCGGGTTGTGCCGCACGGCGTAGTTGCCGGAGTTCGACTTGTCACAGGCCGACGGCATCGACTCCTCGTACGCCTTCCAGGTCTCGCCCTGGCCGAAGATGCTCGCGGCGGACGTGCTGCAGCCCGACGAGGGGCTGCAGTCCGGGGCGAACTGGCTCAGGCTGGACAGGGCCAGCCCGGACGTGGCGCCCACGTAGTTGGGCAGGCTCGGGTGGGTGATGCTGTGGTAGTTCGTCGCCAGGCCGCACCCGGTGGCCAGCGAGTTGATGTACGGGGACGACGAGCTGCCGATGATCTGGCCGTAGCTGGGGTTCTCCTCCATGATCCAGATGACGTGCCGGTAGGTGGGCGGGGTGGTGACAGTCCCGCAGGGGCCGGTAGCGGGGCACCTGGCCGAGCCGCTACGGGACCGGTAACAGCACCCGAACATCCGCGGACGGCTCGGCGGGCATGGCCGCGCCATGCCCTGCCGGGCGTGGCCTCGGGACCACTGCTACCAGAAAAGGGCCATAGGCCCGCTGCCCTCCAGGGGCCGCCGCGCGGAGGATGGCGGTTGAAGTGCGATGGCCGCATCGCAGGTCCCGGGAGCCCGCATGACACTGCGCACCTGTGCGCTCGCGATCGCAGCCGCGGTGCTGCTGGCCGGCGGCCCGTCCGGCTGCACCGCCGCCGCCACCGCCCCGGCGACGCTGTGCGGTTCGCAGAGCCTGGCCGTCAGCGGCGGCGAGTACACGATCCAGAACAACGAATGGGGCTCCAGCGCCCGCGAGTGCGTCACCACCAGCGGCGGCGCCAGCTTCACGGTGACCAGCTCCGCCATCACGATCGCCACGAACGCCACGGCCGGGGCCCCCGGCGGCTACCCGTCCATCTACAAGGGCTGCCACTGGGGCGCGTGCACGGCGGGCAGCGGCCTGCCGGTCCAGGTCCCGGGCATCCTGCCGGGCACGGTGACCACCAGCTGGAGCACCAGCCAGCCCGGCGGCAGCAGCGTCTACAGCGCCACCTACGACATCTGGTTCAACACCGAACCCGCCAGCCGCGGCAAGCCGGACGGCACCGAGCTCATGATCTGGCTGAACCGCCACGGCCCGGTGCACCCGACCGGGCACCTGGCCGCGGCCGGTGTCCGCGTCGGCAGCCGTGGCTACGACGTCTGGGTGGGCCGCCGCAGCGGCTGGCGGGCCATCTCCTACCTGATGACCAGCCCCGCCACCTCGGTCAGCAACCTGGACCTGCAGCCGTTCGCGGCCGACGCCGTGAGCCGCGGGTACCTCCGGGACTCCTGGTACCTGACGGGCGTCGAAGCCGGGTTCGAGATCTGGCAGGGCGGCACCGGCCTGGCCACCGGCTCGTTCTCCGTCACCGTGGCCGGGGGTGGCTGAGATGCTGGCAGCCCTGCTGCTGGCCGCGCTGCTGGCGGCGCCGGTCGGCTCGGCGCTGCTCTTCCTGCCCGCTCGCCAGCGCGTCCGCACCACCGGGGCCTGGCCGGAGATCCGCCGGCTAGGGCTGGCGGTCCTGGGCACTGCCCTGCTGGCCGCCGCGGTGGGCGAGGCACTCCGGCTGCTGGCGGTGTCCGGGCCCAGCCTGCTGGCCGGCGTCGCGGGCCTGGCCTTCGCCAGCCTGGTCTGGCTGCCGGTCACCCGCCGCTGGCGCGCCCGCGCCCACCTGTGCTGGGCCACCAGCGTGTTCCTGTTTGCCGTCTACCTGACCTTCGCCCTCGACTGGACCCTGACCGCCCATCTGGGCACGGCGAGCACGGTGGGCGGCGTGGTGCTGTGGCTGTTCGAGGTCTTCGCGGCGGTCATGTCCTGCGCCTACCTGTGGGAGATCTGCGACGCGCTGGGGACCGAGCGCTGGCGCCGGCGGATCACGCCGGGCCTGGCCGGGCCGATGGCAGCGGGCGAACTGCCCATGGTCAGCCTGCACGTGCCCGCGCACAACGAGCCGCCGGACATGGTCATCCAGACGCTCCGCGCGCTGATGCGGCTGGACTACCCGCGCTACGAGATCATCCTCATCGACGACAACACCGACGACGAGGCGCTGTGGCGGCCGGTCCAGGAGTGGTGCGCCCGGCACTGGGTCAAGTTCAAGCACCTGGAGAACTGGCCCGGGTACAAGTCGGGCGCGCTGAACTACGCCCTGCGCAACCTGACCGACCCGCGGGCCGAGCTCATCGGGGTGGTCGACTCCGACTACCAGCTCGAACCCGGGTTCCTGCGCCGCTGCGCGCCCGCGTTCGCCGACCCCTGGGTGGGGTTCGTGCAGGCGCCGCAGGACTACCGGCACTGGACCCAGGCCCGCTACTACCGGCGGCTCTACTACTCCTACAAGTACTTCTTCGCCGTCTCCCAGCCCGCCCGCAACGAGCACAACGGCGCGATCTTCGCCGGCACGATGGGCCTGATCCGCCGGGTCGCCCTGGACGAGCTGGGCGGCTGGGACGAGTGGTGCATCACCGAGGACGCCGAGATCTCCCTGCGGCTGCTGCGGGCCGGCTGGTCCGGGCTGCACGTAGACCACACCTGGGGCCGCGGCATCATGCCGCTGACCTTCGAGGCGCTCAAGGGGCAGCGGTACCGGTGGTGCTTCGGCGGGATCCAGATCCTGCGCATGCACGGGCGCTCGCTGCTGCCCGGCCGGCACACCCGGGAGAACCACCTCACCGCCGGGCAGCGCTGGGCCTACCTGGCGGGCGGCCTGCAGTGGTACGGCGACCTGCTCGGCCTGATCTTCTTCGTCTTCCTGCTGGCCGGCGCGGCCAACCTGGCCACCGGCGGCGGCGAGCTGTTCCGCAAGCTGACCCCGTTCCTGCTCGCCACCATCCCGGTGCTGGTGCTCCTGGGCCTGATCCGGGCGATCGTGCTGCTGCGCCGCGGCACCGGCGCCTCCTGGCGGGACGCGATCGGCGCGTTCTTCATCTGGCAGTCCACCTCGCTGGTGGTGGCCCGGGCCTCGGTGCTGGGGCTGTTCGCCCGCAAGGCGGCCTTCCTGCGCACCCCGAAAACCAGCGAGCAGGCGAAATGGTGGGAGGCGCTGCGCGCCAACTGGGCGGAGACGGTGCTGGCGCTGCTCGGGGTGGCCGGCATGGCCGGCGCGCTCACCAAATGGGATCAGCTCAGCGGGCCGCTGCTGGCGGGGCTGCTGCTGTTCCCCACCCTCGGCATGGCGGCCGCGCCGGTCAACAGCTGGGCGGCGCAGCGGGCGTCGCTGCCGGCCTGGCTGCGCGAGCGGCGGCGCACCGAGCAGCGCCGGGACCGGCGGGCGTTCGCGGCCGGCGCCGCCACCGGCGGCGCCATCGCCGTGGCCGTCGTGATCATCGCCGCGCTCCTGCTCATGCTCGCGCCCAGCCGGCACCCGGTGCAGACGCCGAGCCTGGTCGGCCCGGCCCAGAGCACGGCACCCGCGACCCCCACCCCGGCGCCGTCCACCAGTTCCCCCGTGACCACCCCACCGGCCAGCCCGCCGACCACGCCCCCGAGCAGCCCGCCAACCACCCCGCCGACCACGCCGCCGGCCAGCCCGCCGACCACGCCGCCGGCCAGCCCGCCGACGCCGGGCCCGGGTGCGACCCCCGGCCCGGCTGCCACGGCGCCCTGATCAGCCCGTCAGCCGCCGCTGGCGGACGGCCCGGCGCCGTCCCGCGCCCGCAGCAGGTTCATGGCCACCAGGCTGAGCGCGCAGCCGCCGTCCTGGTTGAGCAGCTCGGCGCGGGTGCGGACGAGGCCGCGGTCGGGCTTGCTGCGCGAGCGCCGGGCCTCGACGATCGTGGCCCGCAGCCGCAGTGAGTCGCCGGGCCGCACCGGCGTGGCCCAGCGGAGCTCGTCCACGCCGGGGGAGGCGAGGCTGGCGACGTGCGACAGGTAGTGGTCGGCGAACAGGCGCATCATGATGCCGCCGGTGTGCCAGCCGCTGGCGATCAGGCCGCCGAACGGGCCGGTGGCGGCGAAGGACGCGTCGACGTGGATCGGCTGCGGGTCGAACCGGGTGGCGAAGGCGATGATCTCCTCCCCGGTCACGCTGGCGTACCCGTACTCGTACACGGCGCCGGGCTGGTAGTCCTCGAAGTAGCGGTCCCCGATGGGGGCCGGGAAGTCGGCCCCGCCGAGCGCGCGGGTCGCGGGCACCCGCCCTGTCACATCCGTCATGGCCGCCAGCTTGCCACGGGCCCGGGCCGGCCGTGGTCCACCATGACCTGTCTCCTGCGACCCGGGTGCAGGTGCGCGGGGCTGGCTGTGGTGGGGATGCTGCAACGGGATCTGGCGGGCATGCTGGCGCTGTGACAGAAGAGCACGCCCATCCGCCGGCCCACGGGCATGGCCACCGCGACCACCACGGGCACAGCCATGCCCATGAGCATGGCCACGGGCACGGCGGGTCCGGCGTGCCGGGGCGGCTGCGGCAGCTGCTGGCGCCGCACTCGCATGACACCGCGGTGCAGGTGGACGCGGCGATGGAGGCCAGCGCCGAGGGCATGCGGGCGCTGTGGATCTCCGCTGCCGCGATGCTGGTGACCACGGTGATCCAGGCGCTGGTGGTGGCGTTGTCCGGGTCGGTGGCGCTGCTGGGCGACACCATGCACAACGCCACCGACGCGCTGATCGCGGTGCCGCTGGGGATCGCGTTCCTGCTGGGCCGCAGGCCGCCGACCCGCCGCTACACCTACGGGTACGGCCGCGCCGAGGACCTGGCCGGCGTGGTGATCGTGCTGGCGATCACCGCATCGTCGGTGCTGGTCGCGTGGGAGGCGATCGGCCGCCTCATCCACCCCCACCGGGCCACGGATCTGATCGCGGTCGCTGTCGCGGCGGTGGTGGGCTTCGCCGGCAACGAGTTGGTCGCCCGCTACCGGATCGGCGTCGGCCGCAAGATCGGGTCGGCCGCGCTGGTCGCCGACGGGCTGCACGCCCGCACCGACGGGTTCACCTCGCTGGCTGTGCTGCTCGGCGCCGGCGGCGTCGCCATCGGCTGGGACTGGGCCGACCCGGCCGTGGGCCTGCTGATCACGGTGGCGATCCTGGGCGTGCTGCGCCAGGCCGCCCGGGAGATCTACCGGAGGCTCATGGACGCCGTCGACCCCGCCATGGTCGAGGCGGCCGAGCAGGTCCTGCGCGCCACCCCCGGCGTGCTCGGCACCGGCCAGGTGCGGCTGCGCTGGACCGGCCACCAGCTGCGCGCCGAGTGCGAGGTCATCGTCGACCCCGAGTCCTCGGCCATCGCGGCCCACCAGGTGGCCGTCGCCGCCGAGCACAACCTCCTGCACGCCATGCCGCGGCTGCTCTCCGCGCTGGTGCACGCCGACCCGCAGCCCCGCGGCGGCACCGACCACCACGCCGTCCTCAGCTCCCACCGCTAGCGGCGTACTCCCGCCGTCCGCAACCCCCGGTCACCTGCTCAGCTGCCCCAGGGCAGCAGCAAGGCAGCCTCATGCCGGTACAGGAACCAGCAGCGGTGAACCGCCGCTCCTCAGCGCCCGTGCTGGGTAGGACGACTCCGAGGGCATGCAGCGGTGAACACGGTCGACTTTCACGGCGCGTTCTGGTTCCCGGCCGCCCCCGCCCAGCTGTGGGCGGCCGCGGAACAGTTCGGCCTGTTCGAGTCCTGGTGGGGCTGGCTGGCTGACTTCCACGCCGACACCCCTGGCCTGGTGGCCGGCAACGTGCTGCACGGCCTGGTCGTGCCGCCGGTGCCGTGCCAGCTGCGGCTCGACATCAGGCTGCAGCGGTGCGAGCCGCCGCGGCTGATCGTGGCGGCGGTCGACGGGGACCTCCGCGGCCAGGCCGTGCTGCAGCTGGACGGCGCGGGCGACGGCACCCGCGCCACCATGACCTGGTCCCTGGAGATGCGCAGCCCGCCGCTGCGGGCCGCGGCCCGGGTGGCCTACCCGCTCATGCGCTGGGGACACGACCGGGTGGTCGACATGGCGGTCGCCGGGTTCCGGCAGCGGGCGCTGCAGTCGGCGTCAGGCGGGCTGCTCTGACTGGAGCTCGCGCACCACGGCCAGCGCCTCCTGGATGTGCCGGCCGATGTTGACCATCGAGTTGAACGTGTGCCGGACGGTGCCCGTGCGGTCGATGACATACGTGACCCGGCCGGGCAGCAGGCCGAGGACCGCCGGGACGCCGTAGCTCTTGCGGACCTTCCCGCCCTCGTCGCTGAGCAGCGTGAAGGGCAGCCGGTGGTGATCGGTGAAGGCGGCATGCCTGCTCACGGAGTCCGAGCTGACCCCGATCACCTCCGCGCCGGCCTCGGTGAACACCTCGTGGCTGTCGCGGAAGGCACACGCCTCGGCGGTGCAGCCCGGCGTCTCGTCCTTGGGGTAGAAGTACAGCACGACCACCCGCTCGCCGAGCCGGTCGTGCAGGCGGACCGGCTCCCCGGACTGCGAGGGGAGCGTGAAATCGGGGGCCTTGTCACCGGCCTGGACGCCGCGTGCCATGTTCAGTCCGCCTTTCCGGCGCTCCCGCTTCGGAGCGCATCGTCCCGCCCTGGGCATTCTCGTTCACGAACAAGCACGGATTCCACCACGGAACGGATCACCCGCTCCCGCTGGCACCGTCGATCACGCAGATCTGGTCCATCCCGGTGAGCTCCAGCACCCGGCGGATGCCCGCGGCGGGGGCGCGGAGGATGAGCCGGTTCTCGAAGGCGAGCGCGTGCCGGGCCTTGATGATGACCCGCATGACGTTCAGGCCGTACGAGTCGATGAACGAGAGCCCCGCCAGGTCGAGCACGAGCCGCGCGGGCCGGCGGTCTAACACCGAGCCCACGCACTCCACGGCCGCGGGAGCGGTCAGGTAGTCGAGTTCCCCGCGCAGGGTGATGACCGCCTCCCGCGCATCCCAGTGGACAGCCACGCTCAGCGGTGAGGCAGGGCTGTCCATGGTCGCTTCCCCGGGCAGACTGGCAGAGGCCTGGTCAGGCACGGACGGACGGAAGGCGCGGCTGGCCATCAGCACCCCGTCAGGCCGCCAGCCCGCATTCCGGATGCTAGCGAAGTTCGCGGCGGAGCAGCCTAATCGCGGCCGGCCGTGTCCGGAATGTTGCCTTCCCGGCGGGCGGCGGGCGGCCTGCAAGGCGATCGCACCGGTTGGGCCATCGATTCTGATTGAGCAGGCCGCCTCGCACGGGCAGGAATTAATCCGTTGCCGGGCGGCAGACCGCGCGGGAGCGTAACCCCATGGCCACGGTGACGCGGCTGACCCCGCGGCAGCGGCGATCCCTCACCGGGGACGGCTACCTCCTCGTGCCGTCCCTGCTCGGCGGCGCAGATCTGGCCCGGATCGCGGCCCGGCTGACGGAGCACGTCCGGCAGACCGTTGCAGCCTGGGCGGAGCAGCCCAGCCTGGACACCCACGAGGGTCCGGCCGGGTCACTCATCTTGTTCAACGGGGCCGACTTGTGGCACTCCGGCACCCTCAACTACTCGCCCGCGCCGCGCCTGGCCTTGACCGCAGGCTTTGGACACGGCCCGCACCGGCAGCCCAGCGGCTGACCGGGTTCCTGCCTTGTCAGGCCGGGTCGCCGAAATCACGGGCGAGTTCCTCTGGAGCGCGCATCCGCCAGGCATCGGTCACCAGTTCCGTCAGGCGCCCGGCGTCCACCTCCGCCAGCCTCAGCATCACCAACGGCCAGCCGTCGTAGCCGGGCGCGGTGAAGAACAACCCTGGCTCGCCGAGCAGCAGGGCCTGCTTCTCGGCCTCGTCGCCGACGTACAGAACCGCGATGTCGGTCCGGATGACCCGGCGCTCGCCGGGTCTGCGCTCGGGGTAGGACCAGACGAAGCCCTTGCCGCCCACCCGGAAGTCGAAGCCGTCGCTGTCGATCTCCTCGACTCCAGGCAGGGCCAGTGCAAGGCGGCGCACGTCGTCAGCGTCAGCCATGGTGCCTCCTCCCGGAACGCCTCCACCTGCCGTGGGAAGGGTAACCGCCCGAACCGCGCGACCCTGGAATGGAACAGCGCGTCCAGCAGGAAGCCGTACCGGCCGCTTGAGGCGAGTCGGCAGAGGTGAGCGCCGCCGCCGATGAGCCATATGCACGCTGGATGCGATCGGGAGAGGGTATCGCCGCCCCTGGACCTGCGGCAAAAACTGATATCATCATGCTAGATATGTGTTATCAGACGCGTCAAGCGGAGGTGGGTCAGATGGAAGCCGCGGTTCAGGTAGGCGCGAGCGGCCCCGTGAGTGGCCAGCGGGTGCCCGAGCGGGCAGCCCGGTTCCTGTCCGGGCTGCGGATGCTGGTGCTGGGCCTGATCCTGGTGGCGGCGGGGGCCGCGCTGCTGTGGCTGGCCAGCCGCGCCAGCGGCGGCGGCGCGACCGCGCTGGTGTGGGCGGGCGCGCTGGTGCTTGTGGCCGCTGCCGGGGCGCTGCGGGGCCTGACGGCCGTGGTGCCCGGCCGCGCCCACGTGGTCCAGCTGTTCGGCAAGTACCGCGGCACCATCCGCCAGCCCGGCCTGCAGTGGGTGAACCCGTTCAGCAACCGCATCGTGGTCTCGACCCGGATCCGCAACCAGGAGTCAGCGCAGCTCAAGGTCAACGACGCGGACGGCAATCCGATCGAGATCGCGGCCGTCGTCGTCTGGCAGGTGGACGACACCGCGCACGCCCTGTACGCCGTCGACGACTACAGCCATTTCGTCACGGTCCAGACCGAGACCGCGGTCCGGCACATCGCCTCCAGTTACCCCTACGACAACCGCGGCAGCGGCGCGCTCTCGCTGCGGGACAACGCCGACGAGATCACCGGGCGGCTGTCGGCCGAGCTGGCCGACCGGGTCCGGCCGGCCGGCGTGCAGGTCATCGAGACCCGCCTGACCAGGCTGTCCTATGCCCCGGAGATCGCGCAGGCGATGCTGCGCCAGCAGCAGGCGAACGCGGTCGTCGGCGCGCGGCAGCGCATCGTCGAAGGCGCCGTCGGCATGGTCCGGCTGGCGCTGCAGCGCCTCGACGAGGAGGGCGTCGTCGAGCTCGACGAGGAGCGGAAGGCCGCCATGGTCTCGAACCTGCTGGTGGTCCTGTGCAGCGAGCAGGCGACCCAGCAGGTCGTCAACACCGGGTCGCTGTACCAGTGACGGCTGTACCAGTGACGGCCGGGCCGGTCATGGCTGGGCCGGTCACGGCTGGGCCGGTGATGGCGGGCTGGGCGCCGCCGTGACCGGGCGCAAGGCCATCCTGCTGCGGCTGGACCCCGCGATCCACGACGCGCTGGCCGGCTGGGCCGCGGACGAGCTGCGCAGCACCAACGCCCAGATCGAGTTCCTGCTGCGCCGGGCCCTGGCCGAGGCCGGCCGGCTGCCCGGTCACGCCGGGCAGCTGCGCGGGCCGGGCCGGCCGCCGCGCCAGCCCGGCCCTGGCTAGCCGCGCCAGCTCTGGCCAGCCGTGCCAAGCACGGTCCCTGGCCAGCCGCGTCGCCCAGCCCAGCCAGCCGCGCCCGTCTCAGCCGTGCACGTGAGCCGGGCACCGAAACTTTCGGTGATGCCCCGGGTGACCGGGGCCGGGACAAGTCTGCCCGGCGCGGGGGGCACCCCAGATGCAGGGTCCCGGGACGGGCGAGCGCCGGGCCGGGGGCGTGCCTGCCAAGGGGTTGACCGCCCGCGGCGGGCGATTTACGCTCAGGCCGAAAGTTTCCGATGTTTTTCCGAAATGTTTCAACCGATCCTCGCCCTGCCGGGCGCTGGGTCACCTCGCGGGAGGGAGTCG
>JBLMWU010000192.1:0-33343 GCA_050257395.1 Gemmatimonadota bacterium
GGCACAGGCCCGCGCACCGGCCGGCCCCGGCCCGGCAGCCGGTGCCCAGCACGGCCAGGCTCCCGCCCTCCCGGTTGCACCCCGGTTACACGCGTGAGCCGGAACGCGAGCCAAAGGACAGCGCAGCCACCCGGTCTGAGGGGCGTTCAGCCGGAGGGGGCGCGGAGCGCCCAGGCCGGAGCGAGCCGAAGGGCCGCGCCGCCGTCTGGACTGACGAGCGAGGCGGCGGAGGAGCCGGAGCGAGGAGGGAAGACGGCGGGCTCGAGCGGCCCGGAGGCGAGCGAGGGCCAGAAGGCCTGTAACCGGGGTGCAACCGGGAGGGCGGGAGCCTGGCCGTGCTGGGCACCGGCTGCCGGGCCGGGGCCGGCCGGTGCGCGGGCCTGTGCCGCCCGGCGGGGGCGGGGCGGACGGCAGCTGCCGGGGGCCGGTGCCCAGTCCAGCAGTGCCCAGTCCAGCAGTGCCCATCACCCACAGGCGGAGCGTGCGATGACTCAGCGATCAGCAGATGCAGGCGGGGCCGGCGGGCCGCAGGGCCCGGGCCACGGCGCCGCCGGCGATGAGTGGCCCGATGATCTGTGGCCCGATGACGATGCGCGGGGCGGCGCCGCCGGCCCGCCCGGTGGCGGTGCCCCTTCCCCGCCCGGGCCGCCGGGCCGCGGCCGGCCGGGGTGGCGGCCCCGGCCGGCCGCGCTGGCGGCGATCGCGCTGGCCGCGGCGGCGGCCGGGGCCCTGATCACGATCGCCGTCCGCGACGCCGCGGGCCCGGCTCCCGCGGCGGCGCCGCCGGCCAGCCAGCCGTCCTTCCCGCCGGCCGGGCAGGGTCCCGGTGGCGGGCTGGCGGGCGGGAGCGGCGGCACCGCGCGGATGGTCCTGATCGGCACCGTGACCGCGGTGAGCCGCACGTCGATCACCATCGGCGGCGCCGGGCCGCCGGTCACCGGGGCCGTCACGGCCGCCACCCGGGTCACCGGCAAGGTGTCCGGCATCAGCGGCGTGCGGGCCGGCGACCACGTATCCGCCGAGTTCACCCAGGCCGGCGGCAAGATCACCGCGGTGGCGATCCAGGACCCGGCGCAGGCGCCGGCCGGCGGGGCCCTGCCGTGACCGGCCCGCGCCGCCCAGCCGCCCCGCAGGGTTCTCCCAGGCAGCCTTCAGCTTCGCGGTGCACGATCGGCCCGGTCGCGGGCGCCGGCCCGCGATCCGGGGAGGCTGACACGGTGCGGGTGCTGGTGATCGAGGACGACCGGGAGCTCGCCGCGGCGATCGGCACCGGGCTGCGGCGCGAGCAGATGGCCGTGGACCTGGCCGCCGACGGCGACGCCGGGCTGGAGCGCGCGCTGGCCAACGGGTACGACGTGATCGTGCTGGACCGGGATCTGCCCCGGATGCACGGCGACGAGGTGTGCACCCGGCTGGTCGCGGCCGGCTGCCGCAGCCGGGTGCTGATGCTGACAGCGGCGGCCACGATCGGCGACCGGGTCGGCGGGCTCGGCCTGGGCGCCGACGACTACCTGCCCAAGCCGTTCGCGTTCGCCGAGCTCGTCGCCCGGGTCCGGGCCCTGTTCCGGCGCGCCCAGCCCGCCCTGCCGCCGGTGCTGGAGCTCGGCGACCTGCGCCTCGACCCGGCCCGGCACACCGCCACCCGCGGCGGCCGGCCGCTGGGCCTCGGCCCCAAGGAGTTCGGCGCGCTGGAGCTGCTGCTGGCCGCCCAGGGCCGGGTGGTCCCCGCTGAGGAGCTGCTGGACCGGGTGTGGGACGAGATGGCGGACCCGTTCACCACCTCGGTGAAGGTCACGATCAGCCGGCTGCGCCGCAAGCTCGGCGACCCGCCGGTGATCGAGACCGTCGCCCAGGCCGGCTACCAGGTCCGGCCGTGACCGTGGCGGGCCCGGTGCCGGCGCCGCGCGGGATGCCGCGGCGCTGGGCACGGCTGCCGCGCCGCACCGTGCAGCTGCGGCTGACGCTGCTGTACGGGGGCCTGTTCCTGCTCTCGGGTGCCGTGCTGCTGGCCATCATCTACGGGCTGGTGGCGCAGCGGCTGCCGCAGGCCGCGACCGTGCGCGCCCGGCAGGCGCCCGCCAGCGGGCCGGCCAGCGGCCCGGCCGGCGGGCCGGCTGTGTTCTACGCCCGCAGCGGCACCTGCACCGCGTCGTTCGGGCTGCCGCCGGCGTCACCCGCGCAGGCGCAGGCACAGGTGCAGCGGCAGATCGCGCAGTGCCTGAGCCAGCAGCGGTCAGCAGAGCTGGACCAGCTGCTCACCGATTCCGGCATCGGCCTCGCCGCCATGACCGTCGTGTCCATCGGGCTGGGCTGGCTGGTCGCCGGGCGGGTGCTGCGGCCGCTGCGGACGATCACCGCGGCGGCGCAGCGGATCTCCGCGAGCAGCCTGCACGAACGGCTGGCGCTGGCCGGCCCGGACGACGAGCTCAAGGAGCTCGGCGACACCTTCGACGGGCTGCTGGGCCGGCTGGAGGCCTCGTTCCGCGCGCAGCGGCAGTTCGTGGCGAACGCCTCGCACGAGCTGCGCACCCCGCTGGCCCGGCAGCGGACCGTGCTGGAGGTGGCGCTGGGCGGCCCGCGGCCCACGGTCGCCTCCCTGCAGGCGGCCTGCAGGCGGGTGCTCGCGGCCGGAGAGCAGCAGGAGGAGCTGATCGAGGCGCTGCTGACGCTGGCCCGCAGCGAACGCGGCCTGGACCGGCGCGACCCGTTCGACCTGGCCGCCGTCACCGGCGAGATCCTGAGCAGCCGCCGCGCCGAGGCGGCGGCCCGCGGGGTGGCGCTGACCGCCGCCCTGCGGCCCGCCCCCGCCGGCGGGGACGGGCGGCTGGCCGGCCGGCTGGTCGCGAACCTGGTCGACAACGCGCTGCGGCACAACCTGCCCGGCGGCCGGGCGGACGTGGCCACCGGGACCTGCGGCGGGCACGCGGTGGTGACGGTGGCGAACACCGGGCCGGTGATCCCGCCGGACCGGGTGGCGCAGCTGTTCCAGCCGTTCCAGCGGCTGGCCGGCACCCGGACCGCGGCGCGGGACGGCCTCGGCCTCGGCCTGCCCATCGTGTCCGCGATCGCATCCGCGCACGGCGCGCCGCTGTGGGCCGGCCCGCTGCCGGGCGGCGGCCTGTACGCCGAGGTGCGGTTCCCGCTGCGGCCGGGCGGGCCGGCTGCGGCAGCCGGCCCGGCGCAGCCCGTTCGCGCTGCGGAAAGGCCTTAAGCGCGGGACCGGAGCGCCGCCAGGGCCTCGCAGGAACCGGCCTGGACCCGGGCGATGTCCAGCGTGGTGAGCTGGCCGCCGCGCTTGAGGAACCGCCCGTCCACCAGCACGCTGTCGACGTTGGCCGGCTGGGCCGCGCACACCAGCATGTGCACCGGGTCGGTGAAGACGCACAGGTTCGGCTCGCCGGTGGCGACCAGGATGAGGTCGGCGCGCTTGCCCGGGGTGATCGACCCGGTTTGGGCGGCCAGGCCGAGCGAGCGGGCTCCTTCGATGGTGGCCAGTTCCAGGGCCTGCCGGGCGGTCAGCGCGAACTCGTCCCCGGCCAGGCCGCAGGCGATCCCCTGGGTCAGTTTCATGATCGCGAACATGTCCGCGTTGCCGGTCAGCGCGGTGGTGTCCACCGACAGCCCGACCGGCACGCCGGCCGCGGCGAACTCGTGGGCGCGGGGCATGCCGTAGCCGACGAGCAGCTCGCTGAACGGGGACACGGTCACCGGCGCGCCGGCCCCGGCGAGCAGCCCGACCTCCCCGGCGGTGGCGCAGTTGGCGTGCACCACCTGCAGGTCCGGGCCGAGCACCCCAGCGCTGGCCAGGGTGGCGATCTGCCCGCCCGCCGACGGGGGGCCGGACACGTGCACGGTGACCGGCAGGCCCAGCTCCCGGGCGGCGCCGATCTCGGCACGCCAGATCTCCCCGGGGACCCGCGGCAGCGGGCTGCCCTGCCCGCCGGGGCCGCGCCAGGCCACGCCGAGCGACAGCCGGCCCCCGCACGCGTAGGAGTCCCAGTCCTGGTGCAGCTTCCGCAGACCGGCCAGGTCCATGGGCTCGCCCGGCGGATGACCGGCCGGGCAGCCGTAGGAGAACCGGGCCCGCAGCCCCGCCTCGGCGTGCGCCGCCAGGCCCGCCTCGGCATGGCCGGGGCTGCGCACGTTGTGGCACCAGTCGTGCACGGTGGTGATGCCGGAGCTGATGGCTTCCGCGCACGCCAGCAGCGTGCCCTGGTACAGGTCACCGGGGGTGAACGCGCGGCCGAGGCCCGCGGACAGCCGGAAGTACCCCGACGCCTGCGCCGACATGCTGCGCAGCAGCGTGTTCCACATGTGCCAGTGGGTGTCGACCAGGCCGGGGGCGACGATCATCCCTGCTGCGTCCAGCACGTCGGCGCCGGCCGGGGCGGCCAGGCCCTGCCCTGCCGCCTCGATCCGCCCGCCGGCCACCAGCACGTCCCCGCCCGGGATGTCCCCCAGATCCGGGTCCATGGTCAGCAC
Organism: Gemmatimonadota bacterium; assembly: GCA_050257395.1. GTDB lineage: Bacteria > Actinomycetota > Actinomycetes > Streptosporangiales > Streptosporangiaceae > JAIRTY01. The sequence goes on from JBLMWU010000192.1 coordinate 4,483, forward strand.
GTGGCCGCCCCTGATGAGCAGCGGCCTGTCCCCGGAAGGCGCGGGCGGGGACTCTCCGGGGGCAGTCACGGCCCAGATGGTACTGCCCACCCGGCGCGCCGTGGTAGGCATGGCGCATGACGGAACTCATCCCGCGCCGCGTCCTGTTCGGGAACCCGGAACGCACCAGTCCCCGCATCTCCCCGGACGGGAGCATGCTCGCGTGGATCGCCCCGCACGAGGGCGTGCTCAACGTGTGGACCGCGCCGGTCGGGCCGGACGGCGCGGACTGGGCGGCGGCGCGGGTGGTCACCGAGGACACCGACCGCGGGGTGCGGGTGTTCGGCTGGGCGCACGACGGGCGGCACCTGCTGTACCTGCAGGACACCGGCGGGGATGAGAACTGGCGGCTGTACGACGTGGACCTGCCCACGATGACCCGCCGGGACCTGACGCCGTTCGAGGGGGTGCGGGCGGAGCTGATCGCGGCCGAGCCCAAGCACCCGACCGAGGTGCTGGTCGGCCTGAACCGGGACAACCCCGAGCTGCACGACGTGTACCGGCTCGACCTGGTCACCGGTGAGCTGGTGAAGGAGGTCGAGAACCCGGGGTTCGCCGGCTGGCTCGCCGACGCCGACCTGGTGGTGCGGTGCGGGCTGGCCCCGCAGCCCGACGGCGGCCTGGTGGTGATGGTCCGCGACACCGCCGACGGGGAGTGGCGGCCGCTGCTGACGGTGGCCGCGGAGGACGCGCTGACCAGCCAGCCGCTCGACTTCAGCGCCGACGGGCGGTCGATGCTGGTGATCAGCTCGGTCGGCGCGAACACCGGCCGGCTGGTGCGCATCGACCTGCGCACCGGTGAGGCCACGGTGCTGGCCGAAGACCCGGAGGCGGACGTGACCGGGGTGCGGCTGCACCCCGACACCCGGGAACCGCAGATCGTCACCGTGCTCAAGGACCGCACCGAGTACCACGTGCTGGACCCGGCGTACGAGGCGGACCTGGCGGCGATCCGGGCGCTGCACCACGGCGACCCGCAGCTCGGCTCCGGCGACGACGCCGACCGGGTGTGGCTGGTCGCGTTCACCAACGACACCGGCGCGGTGCCGTTCTTCCTCTACGACCGGGACCGGCGGGAAGGCCAGTTCCTGTTCGAGCACCAGCCCGCCCTGTCGCGGTACGAGCTGGCGCCCATGGAGCCGTTCTCGTTCACCTCCCGCGACGGGCTGACCATCCACGGGTACGCCACCTTCCCGCCCGGGGCGGGCCGCTCCGGGCTGCCCGCGGTGCTCAACGTGCACGGCGGGCCGTGGGTACGCGATGAGTGGGGCTACGACCCGGAGGCGCAATGGCTCGCCAACCGCGGCTACCTGTGCCTGCAGGTCAACTACCGCGGTTCCACCGGGTACGGCAAGGCGTTCGTCAACGCCGGCGACCGGGAGTGGGGCGGCCGGATGCAGGACGACCTGACCGACGCGGTGGCGTTCGCGATCGGGCAGGGCTGGGCCGACCCGGCCCGGGTCGCCATCTACGGCGGCTCCTACGGCGGGTACGCCGCGCTGGCGGGTGCGGCGTTCACCCCGGACCTGTTCCGCTGCGCGGTGGACATCGTGGGCCCCTCCAACCTCAAGACGCTCATCGAGACGATCCCGCCGTACTGGGCGCCGATGGTGGCGCTGTTCCACACCCGGGTCGGCAACCCGGAGACCGACACCGAGTTCCTGTGGTCACGCTCCCCGCTGTCGCGGGCGGCGGACATCCGCACGCCGCTGCTCATCGCCCAGGGCGCCAACGACCCGCGGGTCAAGCAGGCCGAGTCCGAGCAGATCGTCGCCGCGCTGCAGGCCGCGGGAATCGACCACGACTACATGCTGTTCCCCGACGAGGGCCACGGCTTCGCCAAGCCGGAGAACCGGCTGCGCTTCTACGCCGCCGCGGAACGGTTCCTGGCCCGCCACCTCGGCGGCCGGGCCCAGGACGGGGAAGAGGAAGGGCCGCAGCCCGGATGATCGAGGTCAAGACAGAGCAGGCCATCGGCGCCATGCGGGAGGCCGGCCGGGTGGTCGCCGCCGCGCTGGCGGCGGTGCGGTCGGCCGCCGCGGTCGGCGTGTCCCTGCTCGACCTGGACGAGGTGGCGCACGACGTGCTGCGCAAGGCCGGTGCCCGCTCCCCGTTCCTGCACTACCACCCCTCGTTCGCGCCGACCCCGTTCCCCGCGGTGATCTGCGCCTCCGTCAACGACGTGATCGTGCACGGCATCCCGGACGGCTACCGGCTCCGCGACGGCGACCTGGTCAGCATCGACTTCGGCGCCCAGCTGGACGGCTGGACCGGCGACGCCGCGATCAGCTTCATCGTGGGCACGCCGCGGCCCGCCGACGTGCAGCTGATCGAGACCGCCGAGAAGGCGCTGGCGGCGGGGATCGCCGCGGCGGTGCCGGGCGCCCGGATCGGCGACATCTCCCACGCCATCGGCTCGCTGGCCAGGGCCGCCGGCTACGGCGTGCCGGCCGGGTTCGGCGGCCACGGCATCGGCCGCCACATGCACGAGGACCCGCACGTGCCCAACGACGGCAAGCCCCGCCGCGGGCTGCGGCTGGAGCCGGGCCTGGTCATCGCGATCGAGCCGATGCTGATGGCGGGCGGCGGGACCCGGTTCCGCACCGCCCCGGACGGCTGGGCGCTCACCACCATGGACGGCAGCCGGGCCGCGCACGCCGAGCACACCGTCGCCATCACCGGTGACGGCCCCCGCATCCTGACCCTGCCCTGACGGGCCGGCCGGCCTCCCGGCGGCGCAGCCCGCCCCGCTTATTGCTGTTATCTATGCTCCCGGGTGGTGATCCCCCGGATGGGGTGCCGCGCCCGCCGGCCCGGCCGGGCAGCGGCACCCCCCGCCGGTGTCAGGACAGGGTGATCTCGAAGTACGGGCCCTGCTCGTCGTGGACGATGCGGGCGGTGCCCGACCAGCCGGCGAAGCCCCCGGTGCCGGTGCCGGGCACGATGTGGCCGAACCAGCTGCCCGGGCCGGACTCCAGGCCCCCGTGCTGGACCGTCACCGATCCCTCCCGGCCGTCCTCGGTGCGGCCGGTGATCCGCTCGGTCGCCAGGTAGGACCGGCTGCCCTCCTCGCTGCCCGCGGACATGAACAGGGTGGTCGCCTGGCCGGTGATCCCCGCGGTGAAGGTCTTCGCGAAGACCAGCACGCCCACCCAGTCCGCGTCCAGGCCGCTCAGCGTCTGCGGCTCGGCGCCGTCCACCCGGAACCGGGCGATCAGCGGGCCGCCGGGACGGCGCCAGCCGGGGTCGCGGCCGGACAGGCCGAGCAGCCGGTCGAACGCGGGCGTGCCGTCCGGCACCGGCACCGGCGGGCCGAACGGCTTGCCCTCGCCCTGGTAGTCCGGGGTGAGCATGCCCGGCGCGAACGCCAGCGACTCCGCCACCGCGGCGGGCGGCGGCGACCAGGCCTGGCCGGTGGCCCGGGCCAGATCCCAGCCGTGCACCTGGTACTCCCACAAGATCATGCCGAGGGCCAGCTCCCCTGGCATGGCACTGTCACCGAGCCGCAGCGGCCGGCCGGCGGCCCCGCCGCGCAGCGCCCGGGTGAGCGTGGCGGCCGCGTCCCGGATCGCGGCGGCCGGGTCGGCGGGCGGGCGGTACCCGTCGAGGCTGGCCCGCGGCGCCTGCCCGCCCGGGTCGGCGAACCCGGCGGCGAAGGTCTCCAGCCAGCCGGTCACATGGTCGCGCAGCTGTGCCACGTCATAGGCGGTGCACGGGGTGGGGTCGGGCAGCTGCCCGGCGGCGATGCCGCCGGCGACGGCGGCCAGGTCGTCGAGCACCTCGCCCAGCAGGGCGGCGGTCTTGTCAGTAGCGGTGTCCATGGCAGCCACGGTAGGCGGCGGGCGGGACGGCCGGCTTGAAGATTCGCGTCAGCCGGGACCGCTAGAGTCGAACAGGTGAGCGGCTCTCCCCCGGACCCGGTGGAACGCGACAGCCGCGGGATCCTGGACCCGTGGCTGCTGCGGCAGCGGGTCCGGCTGACCCGGTACCCGGCGGGCCCGGCCCTGGCCGGCCTGGTGGACCGGTTCTGGGCGGTGAGCTGGGACCTGCCCGCCGGGACGTCGCACCGCCAGCAGGTGCTCACCCACCCGGGCGCCAACATCAGCGCCGGCGCCGCGAACGGCCAGCCGGGCGACCGGGAGGCCAGGCCTCCCGAGGCGGTGCTGAACGGGGTCGCCCGCGGCCTGAGCACCCGGCTGCTGGCCGGCGCCGGCTGGACCGTGGCCGCGCTGACCAGGCCGGGCGGGCTCGGCGCGTTCATCGCCGGGCCGGCGTCGGCGTACACCGACCGGGTGGTGCCGCTCGGGCAGGCCATCCGGGTGGACGGGGCCGCGCTGCTGGGCCGGATCAGCGCCGAGCCGGACGAGGCGGCGCGGGTGGAACTGCTGGCCGCCGCCCTGCGCCAGGCGGTGATCGCGGACCGGGTGCCCGCCGCCACCCGGGTCGCGGAGGTGGCCCGGCTCGCCGAGACGAGCCGGGAGGTGCGCCGGCTGGACGACCTGTGCGCCCTCGCCGGGATCGGCAGGCGGACGCTGCAGCGGATGTTCATGGACTGCGCGGGTGTCTCACCTGTGTGGGTGATCCGCCGCTACCGGCTGCTGGAGGCGGCCGAGACGGTGCGGGCGGGCACCGCGGTGTCGTGGGCGGAGCTGGCCGCCGGGCTGGGGTACGCCGACCAGGCCCACCTGACCCGTGACTTCCGGGCCGCGATCGGCCAGACGCCCGCGGCCTACGCGGGCGCCCAGCGGGCGGGCTGACCCGCCCGGCGCGGCCGGGCGCCGGGCGGGCCGGGCCTCAGCCGGCCTTCTTGGCCGCGTCCGCGTACACGGTCTGGTCGACGATCTTGGCGTAGGCGGGGGCGTTCGCCGCGGTCAGGTTCCCGACCGCGATCTGCACCTGGATCATCTTGTTCACGTTCGCCTGCGGCATGCCCGAGCCGTTCAGCGTCCAGAATCCCATCTGGTAGTACTGCTGCAGCGCCTGCTTCATCACCGCCGCCGAGTCACCGACCACGGTGCCGAGCTGGGCTGCCTTGTCGAGGTTGGCCGGGTTGGTCATCCACTTGAGGGTGGCGATCTGCGCGGCGACCATGTCCACGAACGCCTGCCGCTTCTTGGCCAGGGTCGGCTTGAGCACCCCGTACATCTCGTACATGGTGCTCGGCGAGGTCTGCGACATCCGCATGATCACGCGCACCTTGCTGCCGAGCCGCTGCTGGACGTCGATGAGCTCGTTGAGGTGCAGCACCGAGACCTTGAGCTGGCCGGCGATCAGGCCCTGGGGCGCGTTGTTGCCGGGGAACACCAGCGGCTTGATGTCCTTGATGGTCAGGCCGCAGGACTTCACCATCGAGGCGAGCGCCGTGTAGCGGATGCCGCCCACCGCGTCCACGCTCACGCCCTGGCCCTTGAGCTGGGCGCAGCTGCTCACCGCTGGGTCGGTGGAGGCGACCAGCCAGTCCGGCACCTCCTGGCCCTGGATCCCGACCACCGGCACGCCCTTGGCGGCCAGCTCCATCAGCAGCGCCGGCGGCATGAGGGCGGCGTCGAGCTGGCCGTCGGCCACCGCCCGGGTGGCGTCGGTGCCGGTCTGGAAGTTCCGGATGACGACGTTGACGCCGTACTTCTTGTAGAACCCCTCCTTCTGGGCGATGTACGGGAGCAGCCCGGAGATCACCGGCGGGATGCCCGGCGAGCCCAGGGTGATGGTGGGCATGGCCCCGGAGCCGCTGGCCCCGGAACTGCTGCCGCCGCAGGCACTCAGGCCGAGCGCCGCCAGCGCGATGACGGAGAGCGCGGCCGCGCTCTTCGTTCTCCATCTGGGCAGGTGTCTTTTCATGTGTCGGTTCCGTTCTGCTCCATCGAGGGCTGACGGGGGTCGCCGGCGCTGGTGTGCGCCGCAGGCCCGGAAGGCCGCTGGTCCTGGCCGGCCGGGCCCTGCATGATCACGGTCCACAGGTAGTCGCGGACGGCCCGGAAGCGTTCGCTGCCGGTGGTCTCATGGCCGCGCGGCCGGGGGATGGCGACGTCCACGATGTCGTGCACGCCGCTCGGCTGGCCGCGGAGGATGACGATGCGGTCGCCCATGAGGACGGCCTCGTCGATCGAGTGGGTGACGAAGATCATCGCGGTGGGCCGCTGCTCCCAGATCCGCAGCAGCTCCAGCTGCAGCAGGTCGCGGGTCTGCGCGTCGAGGGAGGCGAACGGCTCGTCCATGAGCAGCACCCGCGGCTCGATGGCCAGAGCCCGCGCCAGCCCGGCCCGCTGCTGCATCCCGCCGGACAGCTGGTAGGGGTAGGACTTCTCGAAGCCCGCCAGCCCGACCATGGTGATCAGCTCGCGCACCCGGGCCGCGATCTGGTGTTTCGGCTTGCCCGCGACGGTCAGCCCGTAGCCGACGTTGCCGGTCACGGTCTTCCACGGGAACAGCCCGAAGTGCTGGAACACCATGCCGACACCCTCGGGCGGGCCGTCCACCTCCCGGCCGGCGATGCTGACCCGGCCGCCGCTGGCGCCGGTCAGCCCGGCGATGCAGCGCAGCAGGGTGGTCTTGCCGCAGCCGGACGGCCCGACGATGGACACGATCTCCCCTTCGCGGACGTCGAAGGACACGTCCGCGAGCACGGTCCGGTCGCCGTACCGCTTGGTCAGGCCCTCGATCCGGATCAGCGGCCCGCCCGCCGCGTCCAGCGCTGTGCCTTCAGCCATCGCTCACGCCTCCCGGTACCAGGGCAGGCCGCGGCGCACCGCCAGGCCCACCAGGCCGCGGGCCGCCAGCGCGAACGCCACCAGCACCGCCACCGCGACCATCGCCTTGTCCTCCTGGAAGGACCGCACGTGGAACAGCACGTAGTAGCCGAGCCCGTTCAGCCCGGCGATGAACTCGGTCACCACCGCGCCGATCAGCGCCCGGCCGATCGCCAGGTCGATGCCGCCGAGCAGGTAGGGCACGACGGCGGGCAGCGCGACCCCGGTCCACACCCGCCACCACGGCGCCCGGTACACCCGGGCCACGTCGGTGAAGTCGGCCGGGATGTGCCGCCCGCCCTCGGCCACGCTGAAGGCCACCGGCAGGGTCGCCTCGATCACGATGACGGCCAGCCGCGCGGTGGGCGTGTACCCGAACCAGACGGTCAGCAGCGGCACCAGGGCGACCAGCGGCATCGCGTAGAAGCTGTCCACGTACAGCCGCAGCATCCGGTCGATGTCCCGCAGCCGGCCCATCACCAGCCCGAGCAGCGTGCCGATGACGACCGCGATGACCAGGCCCTCGGCGACCGCGAGCAGGGTGGAGCCGGCCGCGGCCCAGAACGCCGCGCTGCCCAGCACCGCCGGGATCTGGCCGGCGATGCCCGCCGGGCGGGCGATGTAGGCCGGGGCCGCGGCCGCGCCGGCCTGCCAGGCCGCCAGGATGATCACGCCCGCGGCCAGCCTGCCGAGCCAGACCCGGCGCCGGGCCGGGGCGCCGGGGGCGGCGTCACCGGCCGGGGCGGCCGCCCGGCGCGGCAGCCGCAGCCGGGCCTGGCCGGCGGGGGCGGTCACGGCTGCACCCGCCAGCGGGCGAACCGGCTCTCGATGAACCGGCCGATCGCCATCAGCGCCACCCCGATCAGCGTGATGATCAGGGTGGTGGCGAGCATGCCAGCGGTGTCGAACTGCTCGGACTGGGTCAGCAGCAGGCTGCCCAGCCCGCCGGCGGACAGGAAGAACTCCCCCGCGATCATGCCGACCAGGCCGCGGGCCAGCGCCTGCCGGACGCCGGTCATCAGGTACGGCAGGGTGTAGGGGATCACGACGTGCCGCCAGATGTCCCGTTCTTTCGTGCGGAACGAAAGGGCCACGTCGATGAGTTCCGGCGCGATGCTCTGCGCTCCCCGCTGGGTGGCGAACTGCACCGGGAAGAAGGCGAACAGCCAGACCACGATCACCTTCGGCCAGAAGCCGAAGCCGAGCAGGGCCAGCAGGAACGGGATCAGCGCCACCATCGGCGCGGCGTACAGGGCGATCAGGTACGGGCCGAGCGCCTCGCGCAGCAGCGCCCGGCGGGCCAGCAGCAGGCCGGCCGCGGCGCCGGTCACGATCGCCAGCGCCACCCCGGTCCCGTACACGGCGAACGAGGCGGCCAGCGCCCCGGGCAGGCTCCCGTCGGAGATCAGCTGCCCGAGCCGGCTGAGCGTGGCGGTCAGCGGGGAGAACACGTAACTCGCGGAGTGGCCGCCGATGAGCTGCCAGACGGCCGCGCCGGCCGCTAAGCCCGCGCCGTACCCGGCCGCGACCCGCCACCGGCTGTGACTGCTCAATCTCACGTCCGTCCCTCCGCCATCAGGGCCGCGAGCGCGGGCCCGGGCTCCAGCACGTACAGGCCGCCGCCGATCCGGTCGGTCACCCAGACCAGGCCGGCGGCGTCCACGAACAGGTCGTTGAGCTGGGCGACCGGCTGGCCGGGCGGCGGCTGCGGGATCCAGTGCGCGACCTCCCGCGGCTGGCAGGGGTCGGCCAGGTCGTAGACGCGCACCCCGGCGCTGAAGTAGGTGGCGAACACGATCCGCTCGCTGCGGTAGGAGCCGGCCCGGTTTTCGTGCAGGTTGTGCGCGCCGAAGCGGAGCGGCAGGTCATCGAACCCGGCCGGGTGCGGGCACTCGGCGAGCACCGCGGGGTGGCTGCCGGAGATGTCGAGCACGCGGACCGACCGGCGCGGCGCCCGGGGGCCGTCGGTGACCTGCTCGTCGGTGGCGACGGCCAGGCCCCGGCCGGGCAGCGGCAGGCAGGTGTGGGTGGAGCCGCCGTCCCAGGCCAGGTGGCTGACCTGGCGGGGCCTGGTGATGTCGGACACGTCCAGGACGACCAGGCCGGCGTCGTCGTAGCCGAGGTAGGCGCGGTCGCCGGCGATCAGCGCGTGGTGGGCGGCGTAGCGCTGGCCCTCCGGCCAGGAGGGCTGCTCGCCCAGGTGCTGGCCGGGCCACCACCAGCGGCCCGCCTCCACCGGGTGCTCCGGGTCGGCGAGGTCCAGCACCACCCAGATCCGGTCGGCGAACCCGTCCGGGATGGCGGACATGTGCGCGTACCGGCCGCCGGTCCACACCACCCGGTGCACGCCGCGGCCGCCGCTGGGCCAGAACGCGATCTGCTCCGGCTTGAGCGGGTCGTCCAGCCGGTAGACGGCCAGGCCCGCGGACGGCGGCCCGTCCGCCGCCGCGCGGTAGGGGAACTTCTCGTGGTTGACCAGCAGCAGCCCATCGGCCGCCTGCACCTTGTGGGTGTGGCTGCGCGGCGGGGCGGGCCACTGGGCGACCAGCCGGGGCCGGGCCGGGTCGGCGACGTCCAGCACGGAGGTGCCCATCCCGCTGGTGCCGAAGTGCCCCACGTACAGGGCGTCGCCGTCGCGGATCACCTGCATGCCGTCGCCGTGGCCGCCGAGGTCGTGGTGGGCGAGCAGGCGCAGCCCGGTGGCGCTCGCCGCTGGCACGCCGCTGGTCACGGCCGGCCCGTCACGGGGCGGCGGCCGGGCGGGTGACCCGGGCGCCGAGTTTGCCCGCGGCCCAGTCCGCGGCGGCGTAGCGGTGGAACGGCGCCAGGTTCGCGCAGCCGTGGTTGCCTTTGTCCAGCATCAGCAGCTCGGCGGGGCCGCTGGCCTCCTTGACCAGCCGCTCGGCGTGCCCGGGCGGGATCAGCCGGTCGAGCCTGCCCATGACGGCCAGCAGCGGGCAGCGGATCAGCCCGGCCCGGCCGGCCAGGCTGAGCTCGCCCGCGCGGGCGCGGGCGGTCTCCAGGTCCGGTGACTTGGACCGGACCCGGAACGCCTCGCGGGTGAGGATCGGCAGGCTGTCCCAGTTCTCGGCGAAGTCGTACGGGCCGGCCAGGGCGATGCACGCCTTGATGCGCGGCTCCCCGCTGGCGGCCCGGGGCGCGTAGTAGCCGCCGAGGCTGACGCCCCACACGCCGATCCGGTCGCCGTCCAGCGACGGCTCAGCCAGCAGGCGGTCGACGATCGCGCCGGCCGGCACCTCCCAGTCGCCGCGGATCGCCAGGTCGTACTCGGCCTCCCCCTGGCCGGGGCCGTCCACGCTGAAGGTGGCGATGCCGCGCTGCAGGAACAGGTCCTCGGTGCTGCGCAGCTCCTCCTTGGTGGAGTCCAGCCCCGGGATCATGATCATGACCGGGTGGGGGCCCGGCCCGGCGGGCTCGCGCAGGATGCCCACCATGGCCGAGCCGCTGAACGGGATCTCCACCCGCCGGCCGGGCGGGTCCAGGTAGGGCAGCGCGTCGTCGAGGCACCGCACGGCGCTGCGGTGGGCGGCGCGCATCTGCGCCAGGTCGTTCACGAACAGGAACTTGGCGAAGTGGTAGTAGACGGCGGCCTGCGCCAGGTGCGCGCCTGCCGACAGCTCGCGGCCGGCCGCCAGCGCGTCCCGCCCGAGCTGCTCGTGTTCCGCGGCCACCGCGCTCCACCCGGCGCACCAGCCGTCCCACGACTCCAGGCTGCCGGTGATCCGCTCGAAGTCGCCGGCGGTCACACCGTTCATCGTGAACCGCGGCGCCCAGTGCGAGATCGCCATCGCTACCCGGTCGTCCACACCCGCCCACCTGCCTTTCCCGCTTCGCTGCGGCTGCTGGCGATAACCTGCAAACGACTGCATACTCTCTGGTGGTGTATGCGGTCAACCGCCGGCGATGGGGAGATCATGAATCCGGAGGAAGTGCGCCTCACGGTCAACGGCTCCCCCCGCACCATCACCTGCGACCCCGCCACCCCGCTGCTGGACGTGCTCCGGCACGACCTCGGCCTGGCCGGGCCGCGGTTCGGCTGCGGCGCCGGCCTGTGCGGGGCCTGCTTCGTCCTCCTCGGCGGCCGTGCCCGCTCCTCCTGCGACCTGCCGGTCTCGGCGGCCGCCGGGGCGGAGATCACCACGGTCGAGGGGCTGGCCAGCGACGGCAAGCTGCACCCGGTCCAGCAGGCGTTCCTGGATGAGCAGGCCGCCCAGTGCGGCTACTGCACCTCGGGCATGGTGATCAGCGCGGCCGGGCTGCTGCGGGCCTGCCCCTCCCCCAGCGAGCAGGAGATCCGCAGCGCCATGGACGGCAACCTGTGCCGGTGCGGCAGCCACGGCCGGATCATCCGGGCGGTGCAGCGCGCCGCCGCGGCGGGGGGTGCCCCGTGACGGCCACGGAGGCGCCGGCGGCCCTGCCGGCCAGCCTGGCGGCCAACCCCCGGCTGGCGGCCTGGCTGGATTTCAGCACCGACGGCGAGGTCCTCATCCGCACCGGCAAGGTCGAGTACGGGCAGGGCATCTGGACCGCGCTGGCGCAGATCGCCGCGGAAGAGCTCGGGGTCGGCCTGGACCGCATCCAGGTCGCCCCGGTCAGCACCGCCACCAGCCCGGACGAGGGCATCACCTCCGGCAGCAGGTCGGTGGAGGACTCCGGCGCCGCGCTGCGGCACGCCTGCGCGCAGGCCCGGGCCGCGCTGCTGGCGGCCGCCGCGGACCGGCTCGGGATGAGCGCCAGCCGCCTGTCGGTGGCCGGCGGGCAGATCACCTCGCCCGCCGGCGGCACCGGGATCAGCTACTGGTCGCTGGCTGGCGCGGGCCTGCTGGAGGGCGACGCCGTGCCCGGGACCCCGGGCAGCCCGCCGGGCGGCTGGACGGTCGCGGGGCACAGCGTGCACCGCATCGACCTGCCGGACAAGGTGACCGGGCGGCCCCGGTTCCTGCAGGACCTGGTGCTGCCGGGGATGGCCTACGGCCGGGTGGTCCGCCCACCGGCAGCCGTGGCCGTGCTCACCGGGCTGGACGTGCCGGCGCTGCCGCCCGGGGCGGCCGCCGTCCGGGACGGCTCGTTCCTCGGCGTGGTCGCTGACACCGACCGGGCGGCCGTCCAGGCGGCGGCCCGGCTGGCCAGGGCCGCCCGCTGGCAGGTGAGCGAGTCGCTGCCGGACGAGGACGACCTGGCCGGGTTCCTCCGCTCGGCGCAGGCGCAGACCGTCACGGTGGCAGACCGCGGCGACCCGCAGGCCGCGGGGACCGCCGCGCAGACCGTGACCGCGGAGTTCACCCGGCCCTACATCGCCCACGCGTCGATGGCGCCGAGCTGCGCGATCGCCCGCTGGGACGGCGGCAATGTCACCGTGTGGAGCCACAGCCAGGGCATCTTCGCGCTGCGCGACGCGATCGCGGTGGGCCTGGGGCTGGCCGCCGGGCACGTGACCGTCAACCACGTGGAAGGCGCGGGCGCCTACGGGCACAACGGCGCCGACGACGCGGCCATGGACGCCGTGCTGCTGGCCCGGGCCGCGGGCGGGCGCCCGGTGCGGGTGCTGTGGTCGCGGGAGGACGAGCTGGCCTGGGCGCCGTACGGCTCGGCCATGCTGGCGCGGGTGTCGGCGGGCCTGGACGCGGCCGGGCGGATCGTCAGCTGGCGGCAGGACGTGTGGAGCAACGGCTACATCGGGCGGCCGAACACCGGCGGGGAGCCGCGGCTGCTGGCGCTGGCCCATGTCGCCGGCGGCCAGCCGGTGCCCCCGGCCCTGGACGGCCCGGCCACCGGCGCGATGGGCTCCACCCGCAACGCCGTTCCCCTCTATGACGTCCCGGACCTGCACGTCACCCGGCACCGGCTGCTGGCCATGCCGATCCGGACCTCCTCCCAGCGGTCGCTCGGCGCGTTCCTCAACGTGTTCGCGATCGAGGCGGTCATGGACGAGCTGGCCGCCCTGGCCGGGCAGGACCCGGTGGCGTTCCGGCTGGCTCATCTCAGTGACCCGCGGGCCCGGCGGGTGGTGGCCGAGGCGGCGGCGATGGCGGGCTGGGACGGCCGGCCGCGCCGCGACGGCACCGGGTACGGGATCGGCTTCGCCCGCTACAAGGGCCTGGCCGGCTACTGCGCGGCGGTCGCGGAGGTGGAGGCGGAGACCGAGGTGCGGCTGCGGCGGCTGTGGCTGGCGGTGGACGTGGGCCGGGTGATCAACCCGGACGGGGTGATCAACCAGGTGGAGGGCGGCGCGGTGCAGAGCGCCAGCTGGGCGCTGCGCGAGCGGGTCCGGTTCGACCGGACCCGGATCACCTCGGTCAACTGGGACACCTACCCGGTGCTGCGGTTCAGTGAGATCCCGGAGGTGGCGGTGCGGATCGTGGCCGCGCCGGGCGAGCGGGAGACCGGGGCCGGCGAGCTGGCGCAGGGGCCGGTGGCCGGCGCGATCGGCAACGCGGTCGCCGACGCGGTCGGGGTGCGGGTGCGGGACCTGCCGCTGACCCGCGAGCAGGTCGCGCGGGCTATCGAGCGGAGCTGATCCCGGCCGCGGCTGACGCGCCGATGCCGGCCAGCTCCCCGAGCAGGGCGAGCGCCCGGGCGCTCGCCGAGTCCGGCTCCGCGTGGTAGATCGCCAGCAGCTGGCCGTCGGTGCCGCCGATGGCGAGCTTCTCGCGGCGCAGTTCCAGCAGTCCCGCCTGCGGGTGGTCGATCCGGGTCAGGCCGCCGGCCAGCGCTTTGACGTCGTGCCGCGCCCACAGCCGCCGGAACGGCTCGCTCGCCAGCGACAGCTCGCCGACCAGCTGCGCGATCCGCGGGTCACTGGCGTCCGCGCCGATGGACGTGCGGAAGGAGGCGACCATGCCGCTGATCGCCTGTTCCCAGTCGGGGTGCAGGTCCCGTTCGGCAGGGTCGAGGAACAGCGACCGCAGCCGGTTGGCACCTGGCCGGATGGCCGGGTTCAGCGCGGTCGCGAGCGGGTTCGCGGCGAGCACGTCGAGCATCCGGTTCTCCACGAACGCCGGCTGGCCCAGCACGCCGAGCAGCTGGCGGATGCCGGCCGGCACGCTCTCGCGGCGCGGCCGGCGCGGCGGCGCCGGGCGGGCCGCGGCCAGGCCCAGCAGGTACTGCGTGGCGGCCGCATCCAGGCCGAAGACGCGGGCCAGCGCCGCGAGCACCTGCGGCGACGGGTTGCGGTCACGGCCCTGCTCGAGCCGCAGGTAGTAGTCGGCGCTGATGCCGGCGAGGGTCGCGACCTCCTCCCGGCGCAGGCCCGGGGTGCGCCGCACGCCCATCACCCGCAGGCCCGCGGCCGCGGGGTCCACCAGCTCGCGGCGTGCCCGCAGGTACTCACCGAGCGCGTTGGTCCTGGCCACATCCCCACTGTAGGCGGGGGTGCGGCGGCCCGGCGTGGCCCTGTGACCCCCAGGCTGGCGGCGGCACCAGCCCGCCAGCCCGTGCTGATCAGGCTGAGCAGCGCAACCCGCGTGCCCGCACCGGTTTACGCGGGGCCGAACAGGGCGCTGACCGACTCGCCCTCGTGGATCCGCCGGATCGCCTCGGCCAGCGCCGGCGCCACTGACAGCACGGTGAGCTTGGCCTGGCCGGCCTGCGGCGCCGGGACGGTGTTGGTGCACACGATCTCGGCGACCTCCGGCGCGGCGGCGATCCGCTCCAGCGCGCCGTCGCAGAACAGGCCGTGGGTGCAGGCGATGCGGACCGATCTGACCTTGTGCTCGCGCAGCCGTGCCAGCAGCTCCACGATGGTGGTGCCGCGGGCGATCTCGTCGTCCAGCACGATCACGTCCCGGCCGTCGACCTCGCCGATGATCGAGGCGATGGCGACCCGCTGGTCGCTGAACCGCTGCTTGGCGCCGGCCGCCACCGGCACCCCGAGCATCCGCGCGAACTGCGCGGCCGGCTTGGCGTAGCCGAGGTCGGGCGAGACCACCACCGTGCCCGACCGCTCGTAGCCGCTGAAGTGCCCGGCGAGCTCGCGCAGCGCGTGCAGGTGGTCCACCGGCACCGAGAAGAAGCCGTGGACCTGCGGCGAGTGCAGGGACATGGTGAGCACCCGGCTGGCGCCGGCGGTGACCAGCAGGTCGGCGACCAGCCGCGCGCCGATGGCGACCCGGGGCACCTCCTTCTTGTCCGAGCGCGCGTAGGCGTAGTGCGGGATGACCGCGGTGACCCGCGCGGCCGAGGCGCCGCGGGCGGCGTCCAGCATCAGCAGGAGCTCCACCAGGTGCTCCTGCACCGGCGGGACCAGCGGCTGGATCAGGAAGACGTCCCGCTCCCGGCAGTTGGACTGCAGCTGGGCTTCCAGGCAGTCGTTGGCGAAACGCTGCAGGCGCACCGGGCGCAGGGGCTCGCCGAGATCCTGGCAGATCTCGGCGGCGAGCTCCGGGTGGGCGCTGCCGGAGAAGACCGCGATCTCACGCACGCCGCCTACGTTAGCTGCCGGTGGCCCGCCGCCCCCGGGCGGTGGCCGGGTGGTCAGCCGGCCGGGGGCACGCCCGCGGCGGTGGCGGCCATGACCTCGGCCGCCCGGTCGAGCTCGGCTTCGGTGTTGTAGTAGTGCGGCGACAGCCGCACCAGCGGGTGGGCGCCCCGGCCGGCCTCGTACGGGGCGCCGGCCAGCTCGGTGGTGGTGACGTTGATGCCGTGGCGCGCCAGCGCGGCGGCCGCGCCGGCTGCGGTGACGCCCGCCACGCTAGCGGTCACGATGGCGCACCGGTCGGTGCCGAGGTCGTGGGTGGTGACGCCGGGTACCCCGGCCAGCCGGGCACGCAGGGCGGCCCCGAGGGCACGGCTGCGCTCGCCGATCTGCGGCAGGCCGAGCTCGAGAGCCTGCCGCACCGCCGCGTGCAGGCCCAGGACGTTGGCATAGCTCATCTCCCAGGTGGCGAAGCGCCGGGCGCCGTCGAACCAGCGGAAGCCATGCCCGCCGTCCCAGGCGGCCGAGTCGATCTCGACGACCGGGGGGTCGAGGGACTCCAGCGCCCCGGTGCGCACCCACAGGAACCCGGTGCCGCGGGGGCCGCGCAGGAACTTGCGGCCGGTCGAGGTGAGCATGTCGCAGCCGATCTCGTTCACGTCGACCGGGAACTGCCCGACCGACTGGGTGGCGTCCAGCAGGAACGGCACCCCGGCGGCCCGGGTGATCCGGCCGACCTCCGCGGCCGGGTTGACCAGGCCGCCGCCGGTGGGGACGTGGGTGACGCCGACGAGCCTGGTGCGGCTGTCGATCATGCTGGCCAGGGCGGTGGTGTCCAGCTGCCCTGACCCGTCATCGGGAACCACGGCGATCTCGGCACCCGCGCGGCGCGCGGCCTGCAGGTAGGAAAGCACGTTGCTGCCGTATTCGGCGTGGCCGGTGAGGATCCGGTCCCCCGGCCGCAGGCGTACCGAGCCGAACGCCGCGTGCCAGGCCTGGGTCGAGTTGGTGAACAGCGCGATCTCATCGGGACGGCCGCCGATCAGCTCGGCGATGCTGGCGTAGGTGGCGGCGACCTGCGGCTCGGCCTGGCCGGCGGCCTCGTAGCCGCCGATGGCGGCTTCCAGCTCCAGGTGGCCGGTGACCGCCGCCAGGGTCCGCCGGGACATCAGCCCGGCCCCGGCGTTGTTCAGGTGGATGCGGTTGGCGCAGCCGGGGGTGTCCCGGCGCAGCGCGGCGATGTCCATGGCGGCGTCCTCCCCCGGCCTGGGCTCGGCTGGCACGGCCTACGCTGCCGCACGCACGCCGGTGCGTAAAGGGACCGCGTCAGCGGCTGCTGGCCGGCTCGCCGAAGGCACGGCGGCAGCAGGCGGCCAGCGCCCGCACGGCGGGGCCGGGCCCGGGCCGCCAGATCACGGCCAGCAGCGCGGGGCCGGTCACGTCGTCGATGAGCCGGGCCTCGAGCTGCCCGCGGTAGCGCGCGGCCATCGACTCGCTGAGGATGCCGACCGCGAGCCCGCGGCCGGCCAGGCTGGCGATCGCGTCCGGGGCGCTGGCCTGCAGGGTGATCGCAGGCTGCACGCCGCGGGCCGCGCAGGCCTGGTCGAGCACGGTGCGCAGCCCGGTCCCGGGCGGCATGCAGACGACCGGCCGGCCGGCCAGGCCGGCCAGCGTGACCCGCGGCTGCTGCGCCAGCGGGTGCCCGGGCGGGACCACGGCGACGAGGCGCTCGCTGATGACCGTCAGCGCCTCCAGCCCGGCCGGGGTTGCGCTGGCGGTGCCGACGAGGGCCAGGTCGACGGTCCCGGCCCGGACCGCCTCGGTGAGCCGGCCGGAGCCGTCCTCCAGCAGGGAGAGGTCCACGCCGGGGTGCGCCTCGCGGAAGGCGGCGAGCGCGTCGAACAGCGGCGTGACGGTGCAGCCGCTGACCATCCCGACCGTGAGGCTGCCGCGGATCAGGCCGGTCACCTCCCCCACCGCCTGGCTGACCGCGCCGGCGGCGGCCAGGGCGGCGCGGGCGTGCCCGAGCGCCGCCTTGCCCGCCACCGTGAGGGTGGCGGTGCGGGCGGACCGGTCGAACAGCTCCGCCCCGAGCTCGCGTTCCAGCTGCCGGATCTGGGCGCTCACCCCGGACTGGCTGATGTGCACGTGCTCGGCCGCCCTGGTGAAGTTCTGCTCCTCGGCGACGGCCACGAAGTACTCGAGCTGGCGCAGTTCCATGACTGCTGATTCTAGCTTCTATCAGAACTATCTGTTGGACTTCTGGTGGTGGGGCGGTGAGGCTGAAGGAAGTGAAACCGGGCCGACTGAGGGAGGAACCCGTGCCGGAGTACGAGAAGGCGATGCGCCCCGAGGACATCACCCGCCTGTTCGTGGAGCGGTCCAACGCCGGGGACGCGGCCGGGGTGGCCGCGCTGTATGAGGAGGACGCGGTGCTGGCCTACCCGCCCGGCCAGCAGACGGCAGGCCGGGAGGCCATCCGCGCGCTGTGGGAGAAGGTGCTGGCCAGCCGTCCCCATTTCGAGCCGGAGCCGCCGCTGCCGACGCTCATCAGCGGCGACCTCGCGCTGACCGCCACGCCGCCGAAGGACGGGGCCGGCGCCCGGGCGCAGGTGGCCAGGCGCCAGCCGGACGGAAGCTGGCTGCGCGTGCTCGACCAGCCCGAGTTCGTCACGCCCAGCCGCTGAGCCGGGCCGCCGCGGGCACGCCGTCAGAGCGAGCCGTACACGGCCTGCACCAGGGCCTGGTTGCGGGAACTGCGCCAGCGCGGGATCACGTGGTTCATCACGTACCCGAACGCCACGCCCGCGTCCGGGTCCGCGAAGCCGAGCGCCCCGCCCGTGCCGAAGTGGCCGAAGCTGCGGGGATTGGGGCCGAACGGGCGGCGCGGGCTGGTGGGGGTGAACCCGAGCCCGAACACGACGTCCTCGCCGAGGATCGGGCAGGGCCCGGCGGAGTGCACGCCGGTGGCGTGGCTGAGCAGGCCCGGTGACAGCAGCTGCCCGCGCAGCAGGGCGGCGTACAGGGCCGCCAGCCCGGCCGCGGTGCCGTGCCCGTTGGTGGACGGCAGCTGCGCCGACCGCCACCGGGCCGTGTTGACCACCCCGACCGACGAGTACCCGGGCGGGTTGAAGTGGGCGAGCACGCTCATCAGCGCGTCCCCGGACAGCCCGGCGGCCCCGGCCTCCGCCAGCGTGGGCATGGGGGTGCCGGGCGCCCAGATCACCTCCGCGCACCGGTGCTGCTCGGCGGCTGGCACCCCGATCCACACGTCGGCGCCGAGCGGCGCGGTCACCGCCCGCAGCCGCCCGCCGGGCGGCTGCCCGCTCACCCGCCGGATGATCTCGCCGATCAGGTGGCCGAAGGTGTTGGTGTGGTAGGCGTGCCGGGTACCCGGTTCCCACCAGGCGGCGGTGGCGGCGAGCGCGGCGGTCATCCGGTCCCACTGCCACAGGTCGCTGTCGGCCAGCCGGGCCCGGATGGCGGGGACCCCGGCCTGATGGCACAGCGCCTGGCGGAGCGTGGCCGCCTCCTTGCCGCCGCTGGCGAACTCCGGCCACACCGCGGCCACCGGGGTGTCCAGGCTGATCAGCCCCTGGTCGACGAGCTGCAGCGCGAGCAGCGCCACGATCGCCTTGCCCGCCGAGTAGAAGTTGACCAGGGTGCCCGGCTGCCAGGGCCGGGTGCGCGCCGCATCGGACCAGCCGCCCACCAGGTCGGCCACCACCACGCCGTCCACCAGCACGCACACCCCCGCGCCCACCTCGCCCCGGCTGGCGAAGTTCTCCGCGAACGCGGCCCGGACCGCGCGGAAGGCGGGATCGCAGTACCCGCTCACCGGGGCAGGCCCGCCAGCAGCGGTGGTGACAGGGACGGCATCGCTCACCCCGCCAGTGTGCCGGGTCCGGCGGGGCGCTGCTGCCGTGCTGCGGGCGGCGGCCGTCCCGCCCCGGGCTGTCACGGCTGCGGCCGGCGTCCCGTCTGGTGAGGTAGCGGGCGGCCTGCCCGCGGTACCTGACCGGAAGGAGCCGCCATGCGCAGCACCGGCCTGCCCCGTCCTGACCTGCCCCGGGCCCGGCGTGACCGGCCTCGGCCCGCTCCGGCGGGCCGGGACGATCCTGCTGACCACCTGCAAGCGCGACGGCACCCCGGTCGGCACCCCGGTGAGCATCGCCTTCGGCGGCGGCCGGGCGTTCTTCCGCACCTACGACCGGGCGTGGAAGAGCAGGCGGCTGCGCCGGGACCCGCGCGCCACCGCCGCCGCCGCGACGCTCACCGGCAGGGTCACCGGCCAGCCGGTCCCGGTGCAGGCAAGGCTGCTGTCCGGGGCGGACGCCCGGCTGGCCGCCCGGGCGCTGGCCCGGCGCCATCCGGTGCTGCAGGCGGCCCTGGTCCCGCTCGGCCACCGGCTGATGCGGTACCAGACCCTGCACTACGAGCTGCTGCCCGCCGCCGCCTGATCCGGGACCCGGCCGGGAGCGGGGCCCGGGCCGGGCGGGCCGGCTGCCTGCAGGCGGCGGGCCACCAGTTCTTCCGCGGCCTGGGCCGGGGAGGACCCGGCGCGGCCGGCGGTGGCGAGCAGGCCGGCGACGGTGTCGCCGATGGCCTCCACCCTGGCGCGGGCCTGGCCGGGGGTGCCGCGGTGCAGCTCGACGGTGAGGATGTAGCTGACCCCGCCCGCGCTGGCGATGTAGTCGGGCACCCACAGGATGCCGCGCTGGTGCAGCAGGCCGGCCACGCCGGGCGCGGCGAGCTGGTTGTTGGCGGGCCCGGCGATGGCCCGGCAGCGCAGCTCACCGGCGACGTCCGCGGTGAGGATGCCGCCCAGGGCGGCGGGGACCAGGATGTCGGCCGGTGCGGTGACGGCCTCGGCGGGGGTGGCCCAGGCGGCGCCGAGCTCGGCTGCCAGCGCCCGCTTGCCGGCGTCGATGTCGCTGACGACGAGCTGGGCGCCGCCCTCGGCGAGCAGCCGGGCGAGGCGCCCGCCGACGCTGCCCAGGCCGACCACGGCCAGCCGCCGGCCAGCCAGGCCGCGGTCGCCGTACAGGTGCTGGCAGACGGCGCGGATCGCGGCGAGGGTGCCCAGGGCGGTGTGCGGCGACGAATCGCCGGCGCCGCCGCAGCGGGCGGGCGTGCAGAACACGTGGCTGGTGCGCTCGCCGATGACCGCCATGTCCTCCGGCGTGGTGCCCACATCCGGGCCGGTCGCGTAGCGGCCGCCGAGGGAGGCGATGACGTCGGCGGCGTCGTGCAGCGCGGCGCGGCGGCGGGCCGGGCCGAGCGGGGTGCCGGCGGGCACGGCGATGACGGTCTTGCCGCCGCCGTTGGCCAGCCCGGCGGCCGCGCACTTGGCGGTCATGCCGGCCGACAGCCGCAGCGCGTCGGTGAGCCCGTCCGCCCAGTCCGGGTAGTGCCACAGCCGGCACCCGCCCACGGCCTGGCCGAGCGCCGTGGAATGGACAGCCACGATGACCGGCAGGCCGGAGCGGCGGCCGGTGCGGATCACCACCTCTTCGTGCCCGAACGCAGACATCGGCATCGCCTTCCATGCGGCAGCGGCTGACCTCCACAGTCGGTCATCTGGCTGCCAGCGTGCATCCTTGCCGAACAAATGCCCGGAATCCTGCCAGACTGCCGGGCATGGACGAACTTGATTCGGGGATCATCCGGCTTCTCCAGACGGATGCGCGGCAGTCCAACCGGGAGCTGGCCCGCAAGCTCGGCATCGCGCCCTCCACCTGCCTGGAACGCGTCCGGGCGCTGAGCCGGCGGGGGGTGATCCGCGGCTATCACGCCGAGATCGATCCGGCCGCCCTCAACCGCCGGGTGCAGGCCCTGGTCTCGGTGCAGGTGCGCCCGCTCAGCCGCGCCGTCATCGACGCCTTCCAGGCCTCCGCCGCCGGGCTGCCGGAGGTGCTCAGCGTGTTCGTGCTGGCCGGCGGGGATGACTTCGTCCTGCATGTGGCCGTCCAGGACCTGGACCACCTGCACGCCTTCCTGCTGGACCGGCTCAGCAAGCGCCGGGAGATCGCCGGCTTCCGCACCTCGGTGATCTTCCAGCAGGTGCGCAGCACCGCCCCGGCCCGGCTCCCGGATCCGTAACCGGGCGGGTCAGCCGCCGGGCCGGTAGGCGGGCAGCCGGAGCCGTTCCCGGATCTCCTGCTGGATCTGCTCCTTGCCCGGCCGGGCGTCGATGGTGACGACGTACTCCTTCCGCCGGAACGCGTCCAGCACGGGCCCGGTCTTGCTGTGGTACTCGCGGAGCCTGACCTCGAGGGCTTCCTCGGTGTCGTCCTCGCGCGGCACCAGGGTGCCGCCGCACACGTCGCAGACCCCCTCGGCCGCGGGGCGGCCGGCGATCAGGTTGTAGTCCATGCCGCAGTTCGCGCACAGCCGCCGGGCGAGCACCCGGCGGCGGACCTCGGCGTCCGGCAGGTCGAGGTGGATCACGCCGTCGATGTCGTAGCTCTCCAGGAAGAATTCGGCCTGCCGGCCGTTGCGCGGGAAGCCGTCGAGGACGAAGCCGTAGTTCCAGTCGTGCTGGGCGAGCCGCTCGGCGGTCACGCTCTCGGCCAGGTCGTCGCCGACCAGTTCCCCCGCGGCCATGACCCGCCGCACCTGCGCACCCATCTTGGTGTGCTGCTGCACGTGCCAGCGGAAGATGTCGCCGACGCTGATGTGCACCAGGTCGAGGCTGCCGGCGAGCATCGCGGCCTGGGTGCTCTTGCCGCTGCCCTGCACTCCCATGATCACGTACTTCCGCATGGGCGGGCGCTCAGGCGTAGTAGCGGTAGATGGCCTGGGCCGCGCAGGCCGGCTTGTCCGCGCCCTCCACCTCCATGGTGAAGTCCACCACCGCCTGGACCGCGTTGACCCCCGCGTCCTCGACCGCGCCCAGGGCGGCGGCCAGCCGGACCCGGGCGCCCACCGGGACCGGCGCGGGGAAGCGGACCTTGTTGAGCCCGTAGTTGATCCCCATGGCGACGCCCTTGACCTCCAGCAGCTGCCCGAACAGCGGGATCACCAGCGCGAGGGTCAGGTAGCCGTGCGCGATGGTGCCGCCGAACGGCCCCGCCGCCGCTTTTTCCTGGTCGACGTGGATCCACTGGTGGTCGCCGGTGGCGTCGGCGAAGGTGTTCACCCGCTCCTGGGTGACCTCCAGCCAGCCGCTGTGGCCCAAGTCGGCGCCGGCGAGCGCCTTCAGCTCGTCCAGGCCGTTCGCGATCACGGTCATCCCGCCTCCTGTGATGGGCGCCTGGCCGGGCAGCCGGGCAGCGTCGTCGTGGGGATTGTCTCGCAGACCCGGGCCTGCGCGGCGGCCGCCCGGTGGGTGAGGGCGGCGGATCAGCCCCCGGCCTGGTCAGGCTGGGCGGCCCGGCGGCCGAGCGCGAGGCGGCGCTCGCACCCCTTGCGGATCCGGGGATCCAGCGTCGTGCGCAGCAGCGGCCAGTCCTCCTGCAGCAGCGCCGGGTTGACGAAACGGGCCATGTCGATCCGCCGTCCCTGGGTGAGCACGATGCCATAGAGGCTGCGCCGCACCCGGTCGTCGGAGACGTCGAACTCGCGCATGCCGGGCCAGGCGAGGTGCCGGGGCAGGACCACGACGCCCCGCGCCGGCCCGTGCAGCTCGTCCAGGCTTGCGGGCAGCCGCCCGCGGCCGGTCAGCCAGTGATCCGTCAGGGACATGTTCACGATTATCACCGGCCGGCCGGCGGCTCACGCCTCGGCACACCCCGGTGTTGCGGCCGCCGCGGGAAGAGCTGCCCGGCAGGCGGAATACACTCGGCGCATGGTCAGTTCCCGGCCGGCGTCACGGTGGCGCTTCCTGGTGTCGCCCAGGTGGCTCGGCTGGCACGTCTTCGTGGTCGCCGCGGTGGCGGGCATGCTCGCCCTGGGCGACTGGCAGCTGCGGCGGGCGGAGGCCGGAAACGGGCTCAGCTGGGCCTACACCTTCGAATGGCCGCTTTTCGCGGTGTTCGCGGTCGTGTTCTGGGTCAAGACCATCAGGGATGAGCTGCATCCGCCGCAGGCCCCCGAGGCCGAGGACGTCCCGCTGCCGGCCGGCGCCGCGCGTGCCGCCGCGGGCGGCGCCAGCGCCGGGCCTGCCGGGGCGCCGGCAGCCGAGGAAGAAGATGAGGAACTGGCCGCCTACAACGCCTACCTGGCCCGCCTGCACAGCGAGGTCAAGGGCCACGGCCGGTGGCACGGCCTGAGGTGAGCCCCCCTGTAACCCCCGAGGAGGTGGCGCAGGTGCGCCGCAACGTCGTCTTCTACCGGGCGATGGCCTACGTGACCGGCGTGGTGCTGGTCATCCTGTGCGTCATGGCGCTGCTGCAGCTGGCCATCAGCGACGGTGCCGTGGTGAACGTGCTCGGCCAGGTGCACGGCGTCCTGTACATCGTCTACCTGGCCGCGGCGTACCTGCTGGCCCGGCGGCTCCGGCTGGCGGCCGGCCCGACCGCGCTGATGCTGCTGGCCGGCACCGTCCCGGTGCTCACGTTCATCGTGGAGCGCCGGGTGACCCACCGCTACCTCGAGCCGGCCATGGCCGCCGCCGGGCCGGCCGGCACGCCCGCCCCGGCGCCGGCGGGACCGCAGGCGGGCTGACCGGCCCGGCCGGGCATATTCAGCTGGTCTGCGTGGTTATCACGGCTGGTGGCGCCGGTGTTTTGCCTGGCCGCCACCCTGTCGTTACCAAAGTGGCCCGTGAGGTGGCGCATACTCGCATACATGCCGACGGCATTCCTCGACCATCCGGGTCCCCTGGCGTTCGCGCACCGCGGCGGTGCCGCGCACGCACCCGAGAACTCCTGGCAGGCGTTTGAGCACGCGGCCGGGCTCGGCTACGGGTACCTGGAGACCGACCTGCAGGCCACCGCTGACGGTGTGCTGCTGGCCTTCCACGACCGGACCCTGGCCCGGGTGACCGGGCAGCCGGGCCGGATCAGCCGCCTGACCTACCGCGAGGTCTCCGCGGCCCGCATCGGCGGGACCGAGCCCATCCCCGTGCTGGAGGACCTGCTCGGGGCGTGGCCGGACATGCGCTTCAACATCGACGTGAAGGACGTCTCGGCCATCGCGCCGCTGCCGGGCGTGCTGCGGCGCACCGGCGCGTGGGACCGGGTGTGCGTGTTCTCCTTCTCCGCCGCCCGGCTGCGCGCCACCCGGCGGGTGCTGGACCGGCCGGTGTGCCTCGCGGCGTCCCCGCTGGGGGCGGCCGCCGTGCGCTTCGGCGGGCCCCGCGGGCCGCGCGACTCACGCGGCCCGCACCGCGTGCCCGCGGCCGCGGGCCGTCCCGCCGGGCATCCGGCGGGGCCGCAGGCGCCGCTGGCGCTGCCGGTCCGCCCGTCGGCCGCGCTGGCCGAGCGGATGGCGCGGGCCGGGGTGCGGTGCGTCCAGGTGCCCGCGAGCGTGGCGACCGAGGCGTTCATCGCGCGCGCCCACGCGCTGGGCCTGCAGGTGCACGCGTGGACCGTGAACGACCCGGCGGTCATGGGCAGCCTGCTGGACCTGGGCGTGGACGGCATCATGTCCGACGAGACGGTGGCGCTGCGCGATGTGCTCGCCGGGCGGGGCCAGTGGCACCCGCGGGTGACCGCGGGCAGCTGAACGGCCCCCGGTCAGGGGCGGCGGCCCGCGAGGACGCAGAACTCGTTCCCCTCCGGGTCGGCAAGGCAGACCCAGCTCTCATCGCCGGTCTGGCCGACGTCGGCGTGCCGGGCGCCGAGGGCGAGCAGGCGGCGGACCTCTTCGTCCTGCTCCCTGTCGGCTGGGCTGACGTCGATGTGGAGCCGGTTCTTGACGGTCTTGCCCTCGGGCACGCGCGCGAAGGTCAGCGTCGGCGGCACCGGGCCGCGGCGATTCCCGCCGTCAGGCACCATGGGGGAGCCGATGGTGACGATTCCGTCGTCTTCGTCTCGCACCTCGTAGCCAAGGACCGAGCACCAGAACCGGGCGAGACCGCCGGGATCGGCGCAGTCGATCGCAAGCTCGGTGAACTTACTGGTCATGTCGGGAGCTCCCAGTCAGGCAGCCGGGGCCGCGCGGCCCGGCGGCCACACCGCCCGGCCGCAGCCCACGGCCAGCCGGGCCGCCGGGCAGCCAGCAATCTCCGCTGCCCTCATCAGGAACGGTTGGAATACGGGCACAGCGGGAATCTTGTCCAGGTACTCAGCGTTGAACACTCGGAAGCCGAGCCCTGGGAGGCAATAACACATGGCCGAACGCGCACTTCGCGGCACCCGGCTCGGGGCGACGAGCTATGAGAACGACCGTAACACGGACCTGGCTCCCCGCCAGGAGATAGCGTTCGTCTGCCCGAAGGATCACCATTTTACCGTGCCGTTCGCAGCCGAGGCCGAGGTTCCCGCAACCTG
Source organism: Gemmatimonadota bacterium (assembly GCA_050257395.1). Taxonomy (GTDB): domain Bacteria; phylum Actinomycetota; class Actinomycetes; order Streptosporangiales; family Streptosporangiaceae; genus JAIRTY01. The sequence continues at coordinate 30,078 of JBLMWU010000192.1, forward strand.
GGAGTGCCGGGTCTGCGGCGCGATCGCGTTCACCGCTGAGGGCGAGCAGCCGTCCCCCAAGAAGGTCAAGCCTCCGCGCAGTCACTGGGACATGCTCCGTGAGCGGCGGTCCATCGCAGACCTCGAGCAGGTGCTCGAAGAGCGGCTCGCGCTGATCCGCGAGCAGCGCGGCGCCCCCGCCAAGTCCGCCCGCCAGCGCAAGAGCGCCTGACTTTCTGGCCCACCGCCCCCGCTGGCTGGGGTGGCTAGTCCTGTGTGACCGGGTCCGCGGACGGCGGGGTGGCTGGCTCCTCCGGGCCGGCGGCGAGGGCCGCCGGCCGGGTGCGACCGCGGCCCAGCAGCGCGTCCCGCCGGTCGCGGGCACCCCAGCCTGCGATCCGCCAGAAGGCCTCCATCATCACCGAGCGGCTCATCTTGCTGGCGCCGTGGACCCGCTCCACGAACGTGATCGGCACTTCCAGCACCGTCAGGCCCGCGTGGAGGGTGCGCCGGGTCAGATCGACCTGGAAGCAGTAGCCCTGTGACTGGACCTGGTCAAGCCCGAGCTGGCGCAGGGTGCCGGCCCGGTAGGCGCGGAAACCGGCGGTGGCGTCCCTGATCTGGATGCCCAGGGCGAGGCGGGCGTAGAGGTTGGCGCCCCGGGAGAGGAACTCACGCGACTTCGGCCAGTTCTGCACGGTGCCGCCGCGCACCCAGCGTGAGCCGATCACCAGGTCGGCGCCGGCGAGGGCGTCCAGCAGCCTGGGCAGCTCCTCCGGCTGGTGGGAGCCGTCCGCGTCCATCTCGACCATCGCCCCGTACCCGCGTTCCAGCCCCCAGCCGAAGCCGGCGATGTAGGCGGCGCCCAGGCCGCCCTTGCCGGGCCGGTGCAGGACGAGGATCTGCGGGTCGGCGGCGGCCAGCTCGTCGGCGATCTTCCCGGTGCCGTCGGGGCTGTTGTCGTCCACGATGAGCAGGTCGGCGCCGGGGACGGCGGCCCGGACGCGGGCGGCCATGGCCTCGAGGTTGTCCCGCTCGTTGTACGTGGGCATGATCACGGCAACCCGGCCGATACCGCCGTCCCGCCCACCCGCACCGTTCACCTGTGCCCGCCCTCGCCTCTCTGCCGCCCGGCCGCCGCCGCGGCGGGTTGTCCCGCGCCGGGCCGCGCATCCCGGGCGCACCGCGCCCAGGCCGCATTCCCGGCACCCCCTGACGTCCATGCAGGCTACCCCGGCTGGCGCCAGCGGATGGTCATTGGCAGGTCACGGAGCGGGAATCTGCCGGGCCGGATCGCAATCCCGCTGGCAGTTCCCGCTCCGTCCAGGCAGGAGAAGGGCCCGGGCATCCCTTCGGGCCGGAGCCTGCCGGGGATAGGCGGATCAGCCTCCGTTGTCTACTGGCCGCCCGGGCCCCTTCCGGAATCCAACCCCCGCCCAGCCCGGGTTCCGGGGCAGGTCCCCCCGTTGCAGCCGGTGCCAGGACGGTTAGCGGTCCCGTTCCGGCACTGCCCGGAAGGACGGGCCGGCCACGCTGGCAGCCGTCCCGACGCTGGACTGCGCAGCAACATACCGTTGATCGCGGCGATGTCAATCGGGCCCGCAGGGCCGCGGGCGCCCCCGCCCGGGACCGGCCAGCCTGGCCCGGAAAGTCACGCGGGGGTAGCATTGAAACCACTCCAGCGTGTGAGGACGGCATGACAGTGACGTCAGGAACCGGTCCGCCGGCAGTCCGTGACCAGCGCGGATCCAGACCGCCGCCGCTCTCGCGCCCGGCTGCGCGGTGACCGCGCTGGGGATCCCGGCGGGGCCACGTGCCCGCCCCGGTTCCCTGGCCCCGCGCCCGGCGCAGGGCCTTGCAGTTCGCCGGCCCGCGTGCCAGCGCCGCCTCCACGGCGCGGCGCCGCCGCCCCGCCGCATGATCTGCCGCCGGGGGCCGGTTCCCGTCCGTGCTCCGACCAGACATCTTCCAGCAGGAGGACCGCCATGAGTGAACCGCAGGTTTCTGAGTCGCAGATTGCTGTGCACTGGCGTGAGGAAAGTTACATCGAGCCGCCGGAGTCGTTCATCAAGCAGGCCAACGCTCCCGACCCGGCGATCTACGACCGGTTCGCTGAGGATAAGTTCCCGGAGTGTTTCACCGAGTATGCGGATCTGCTGGAGTGGGACCGGCGGTGGGACACGGTGCTGGACACCTCTGATCCGCCGTTCTGGAAGTGGTTCACCGGGGGGAAGCTGAACGCGAGTTTCAACTGTGTGGACCGGCACGTGGCGGGGGCGGGGAACAAGGCGGCGCTGATCTGGGTGCCCGAGCCCGAAGACGACGGGCCGGTGGCGATCACCTACCGGGAGCTGTATCACCGGGTGAATGAGTTCGCTGCGCTGCTGCGTGATTTCGGCGGGCTCAAGGCCGGGGACCGGGTGACGCTGCACATGCCGATGGTGCCGGAGCTGCCGGTGACGATGCTGGCGTGCGCGCGGCTGGGGGTGGTGCATTCGCAGGTGTTCGGCGGGTTCAGTGGGCATGCGTGCGGCACCAGGATCGCCGACTCCGGGAGCCGGGTGCTGATCACGATGGACGGGTATTACCGCAGCGGTGACCTGGTCGATCACAAGGTCAAGGCCGATGAGGCGCTGGAGGAGGCCCGCCGGCAGGGGCAGGAGGTCGACAAGGTCCTGGTCTGGCGCCGCCACCAGGGCGCCTACGCCTCGGCCACCCCGATGAGCGAGGGCCGGGACTTCTTCGTCGATGAGGTGATCGGCGGCTACGCCGGGCAGATCGTGGAGCCGGTGTCGATGCCGGCCGAGGCGCCGCTGTTCCTGATGTACACCTCCGGCACCACCGGCCGGCCCAAGGGCGCCCAGCACTCCACCGGCGGCTACCTCGCCTACGTGACCGGCACCAGCAAGTATTACCAGGACATCCACCCCGATGACACGTACTGGTGCATGGCCGACATCGGCTGGATCACCGGCCACTCCTACATCGTCTACGGCCCGCTGTCCCTCGGCACCACCTCGGTGATCTATGAGGGGACGCCGAACTACCCCGACGCGGGCCGGCCGTGGCGGATCGCGCAGCGGCTGGGGGTCAACATCTTCCACACCTCCCCGACCGCGATCCGGATGCTGCGCAAGGTCGGCCCGGACGAGCCGGCCAAGTACGGCTACCACTTCAAGCACATGACCACCGTCGGCGAGCCCATCGAGCCCGAGGTGTTCCGCTGGTACCACAAGGTCGTCGGCAAGCAGGAAGCGGTGATCGTGGACACCTGGTGGCAGACCGAG
>JBLMWU010000193.1:0-4471 GCA_050257395.1 Gemmatimonadota bacterium
TGGTGGGCGATACTGGGATTGAACCAGTGACCTCTACCGTGTCAAGGTAGCGCTCTCCCACTGAGCTAACCGCCCTCGAGGCGGAGGCGGGAATCGAACCCGCGTACAGGGCTTTGCAGGCCCTTGCCTAAGCCACTCGGCCACTCCGCCGCACCCGGCTCCGAATGACCATGTGGGGGGTCAGAGCAGGATGCCCGGGAGCCGTGTGGACCTTCGGCCGTGCGAGACGGCGTCCGGCGCCTCCGAGCGGACGACGGGATTCGAACCCGCGACCCTCACCTTGGCAAGGTGATGCGCTACCAGCTGCGCTACGTCCGCAAACCGCCCGCCAGGGCGGGAGGGCGCCAGCCGCAGAGGCTGGCGTGCGTTCTGAACTTTAGCCGATCCTGGCCGGCGAGCAAACTCGGCGGGCTGAGCCGGCCCCTGAATCGGCTCTGCCTGCGCCTTCAGCTCAGGTCGCCGACGAATTCCGCGTACACGCTCACCCGCGCCACATGCTCGGCGATCCGGCGCAGCGTCCAGGCGCCGGGACGCGGCTGGTCCCAGCTGGCCGGCCCCGCCGACTGGTACCGCAGCACGTACCAGCGGCCGAGGCGGCGCAGCCGGGACTGTGCCTCGTCGTAGTCCAGCTCGGTGAACCGGGCCCAGTCGGCGTCGAGCGTCACCATGCGCCCGTGCCACTCGTCGGGAACCGGCTCGGCCCCGGCCAGCAGCGCCTCGACCTCGTGCAGGTGGTCGGTGAGGTGGTCGGCGATCCGCCGGAGCGCCTTGCCAGGGGTCCACACGTTCGGCTTGCCGTCCACCGTCCCGGCGATGGGCCGACCGTCCCAGGCGTGCCAGGTGCGGGCCAGCTCCAGGCAGGCGTCCACGCCCGCCAGCACCAGCTGCCCGGGGTTGTCATCGGGGTGCTCCCCGCGGGGAGCGGCTGCCTCAGTCATGTTTCGATGCTGGGCGAACAATGCTTGGGCTAGCGTCGAAATATGGCTGCACGAGCTCTTCCAGAGGCTCCGGGCACGGATATCACGCCGGTGGCGGCGCTGATGGCGGACCGCACCCGGGCCACGATGCTGATCGCGCTGCTGGGCGGGCGGCCGCTGGCCGCCGGGGAGCTGGCCAGGATGGCAGGGGTGAGCGCCGCGACCGCCAGCGCCCACCTGGCCCGGCTGCTGGACGGCGGCCTGGTGACCGTGATCACGCAAGGACGGCACCGCTACTACGAGCTGGCCGGGCGGCAGGTGGCGGCGGCGATCGAAGCGCTGTCCTACCTCGGCCCGGCGCTGCCGGTGCGGAGCCTGCGCCAGTCGCGGCAGGCCGAGGCGCTGGCCGAGGCCCGCACCTGCTACGACCACCTGGCCGGCCGGGCCGGGGTGGCGCTGCTGGATTCCCTGCTGGCGCGCGGGCTGCTCATCGCGGACACGGCCGGGGAGACGGCCGCGGACGGCAGCGAGCTGCCCGAGTACGAGGTGACCCCGGCCGGCCAGGCCAGCCTGGCACGCTTCGGGGTGGACACCGGCGACCTGCGGCGGCAGCGGCGGCGGTTCGCGGGCGCCTGCCTGGACTGGACGCAGCGCCGCCCGCACCTGAACGGGGCCCTCGGCGCCGCCATCACCGCCCGCCTGCTGGAGCTGGCCTGGCTGGAGCCGGGGCCGCACCGCCGCGCCGTCCGGATCACCCCGGCCGGGCGGGACGGGCTCACCGCCACGTTCGGCTGGGCGGCCTCCTGATCAAGCTGCGCCGCCGGGATGGCAGGCTGTCAGGCATGCGCACTGTGGTCGTCAACGGCGATGGCCTCACGGTCGAGGACGTGGTGGACGTCGCTCGCGGTGAAGCAGACGCCGTCCTCGCCGATACCGTCCCCGCCAGCATGGAAGCCAGCCGGGCCGTGGTGGCCGGCGCCGTGGCCGGCGGCGCCCCCGTCTACGGGGTGAACACCGGGTTCGGCGCGCTCGCCGACACCCGGGTGGGGGAGCGGGACCTGACCCGGCTGCAGGCCGCGATCATCCGCTCGCACGCGGCCGCCACCGGCGAGCCGCTGGCCGACGCGACCGTGCGGGCGCTGCTCCTGCTGCGAGCGCGGACGCTGGCCGCCGGGTACTCCGGGGTCCGGGCCGAGCTGCCCCGGCGGCTGCTGGAGCTGCTCAACCTGGGGCTGCTCCCGGTGGTGCCCGGGAAGGGCTCGGTGGGCGCGTCCGGCGATCTGGCCCAGCTCGCCCACCTGGCCCAGCCGCTGATCGGGGAGGGGCGGCTGCGGGCGGCCGGGGACCCGCCGCAGGGCAGGCCCGCCGCCGAGGTGCTCGCCGAGCACGGCCTGGCCCCGCTGGAGCTCGCCCCCAAGGAAGGGCTGTCGCTGGTCAACGGCACCGAGCCGATGCAGGCCCTGCTCGCCTTTTCGGTGCACGACGCCCAGATGCTCGTCCAGGCCGCCGACGTGGCCTGCGCCATGTCGGTGGAAGCGCTGCTGGGCACCGACCGCCCCTACGACGAGCGGGTGCAGTGGATCCGGCCGCATCCAGGCCAGCTGGCCAGCGCGGCCAACCTGCGGGCGCTGCTGGCCGGGTCGCCGCTGCTGGCCAGCCACCGGCACAGCCGCCACGCGGTGCAGGACGCCTACTGCCTGCGGTGCGCGCCGCAGGTGCACGGGGCCGTCCGGGACGTGCTGGCCCATGCCCGCCGGGTGATCGACATCGAGCTGGCCGCGGTGGTGGACAACCCGGTGGTCGTCCCGGACGGCGAGGTCATGACCACCGGCAACTTCCACGGGGAGCCGCTCGCGTTCGCGGCCGACATGCTCGCCATGGCGCTGGCCGAGCTGGCCAGCATCAGCGAGCGGCGGGTGGACCGGATGCTGGACCCGGCGTTCTCCCGCGGGCTGCCGCCGTTCCTGGCGCCGGACGCGGGCACCAACTCGGGCTTCATGCTGGCCCAGTACACGGCTGCTTCACTGGTCAGCGAGAACAAGGTGCTCGCCCACCCGGCGAGCGTGGACACCATCCCGACCTCCGGCAAACAGGAAGATCACGTGTCCATGGGCTGGACCGCCGTGCGCAAGCTGCGTGAGGTGGTGGCGAATGTGCGGACCTGCCTGGCGGTGGAGGTGCTCTGCGCCGCGCAAGGGGTCGACCTGCGGGCGGAGGTGGCAGCGCCGAGCGAGCCGCTGCGGGCGGTGCACGCGGAGGTGCGTGCCTGGGTGCCGGTGATGGACGTGGACCGCGAGGTCGCCGGTCAGATCACCACCGTGGACGGTCTGCTGCCCTCACTGGTAGCGGCCGCGGGCGCGCGCTGCGGGGGACTGCGCTTATATCCGGCGGAACGGGCTGCGCCGCGGCCGGCCCCGCCTGCCCGCCCCGGGTGGCGGCCAGCCAGCCGCCACCGCGGTTACGCCCAGCGCAGAAGCTCGTTCAGTTCCCCGTCGATATCGGTGAAATCACCCTCCCGGCCCACCGGGATCAGCTCGAAGGTGCGCAGCAGAAACTGGGACATGGCGGGCAGCGGCGCCTCGAAGTGTGCCTGGCCGAACGGCGAGGACAGCGAGATGTTCAGCACCCGCCGGTCGGTGTCCGCCCCCGGCCAGACCCGGACGTCGCCGTCGCCGGTCGGCTCGTGCATGCCGGCGGCGAGCAGGTCCCGCGCGAAGATCCACTCCACCGGGTCGTCCATGCCGACGTGAAAGGCCATCCGGATGGCGTAAGGATCATCCCCCCGGTAGTACAGACTCGCTGTCAGCGGGACCCCGCCATGCTCCGGAACCACGAGGGTCAGGCCGAGCTCAGCGGCGACCGTATCGCTTCTGTTCATTCTGTGGCTAAACCTTTGCCTTCGTCCTGTCCCGGAACGCCGGGCTTCGTCGAACCAGCACTGCCGCCAGGGGGGTGACGTGTACGGGCAACGAACCTTCTCCGGGGAGGATTCCGCGAATGCAGGCGCTCGTAACCTCGGTCACCGGTCCACAAACCGGCGCTGACCTGGTCAAACGCTTCCTGGACTGCAACGCAATCATGGCCCCTCCACGTCCCGCTGACCAGGAACAACACGCTGTGATCTCGATCTCATCGAAGTTCCCAGGGAAAATTACCGGCAGTTAGGTGCCGAGCCAGGGTTTTCCGATGGAGATGACGAACAGTCGTGCTTTGTCCGGTCGGGGGCAGCATACCTCCCGTGAGCTGCCGGTGCACTCCTCTCGCGGCATGGTTCAAGTAAGGGCCAAACAATCCGGGCAAATCAATCCGATCTGCAGTTATGTTCTTTTTCCGTGATGATTCCTAAGCAGGCTCGGGGAGCGGGTTGCGGCAGCCGGGCAGGCGGTCCGCGGGGGCGCAACCGCGGGGCCCGCGCGGGCGCGGGCGGGGGCGGCGGCGCGCGGGACGCCGGCCGGAAGATCGCCGCACTGCCCGCCGCGCGCGGCGTCGCGGACGTCACGGATGCGTTAGTCTTTGGGGGCGCGGAAGTGGCCCGGTCCACTCCGGCGGCGGGC
>JBLMWU010000194.1:0-4045 GCA_050257395.1 Gemmatimonadota bacterium
CCGGGCGCGGCCCTGCTCGGCTTCCTGGCCGGGCATCTCCGCCGGGCCCCGGCGCGGTTACTCCAGCGCGGTTACCGGACGAAAACTCCGATCGCCGCCGCCATGCGGCGATATCGTCACCGATCAGGGACAGGCGGCACCGCTGGAGGCGACATGGGCACGCTGGCAGGCAAGGGCGCCCTGGTGACCGGGGGGTCACGGGGGATAGGCCGGGCGATCGTGCGGCGGCTGGCCGCCGACGGGGCCGCCGTGGTGTTCAGCTACCTGCGGGACGAGACCGCGGCCAAGGCGGTAGCCGGCGAGGTCGCCGAGGCCGGCGGCCGGGCCCTCCCGGTCCGGGCCGATCAGGGCAGCCTGGATGACCTGCGGCGGCTGACCGGGGAAGCCGGGGAATTCCTCGGCGGCCTCGGCATCGGCGGCCTCGACATCGTGGTCATCAACGCGGCCGGCGGCCTGCCGGGCCTGATCGGCACGGTGACCGAGGACGACTACGACCGGTTCATGGCCGTACACGCGAAGGGGCCGTTCTTTCTCATCCAGCACGCGGGCCGCACGCTGCGCGACGGCGGCCGCGTCATCGCGATCTCCACCCTGAACACCCGGCTGCATCCGCCCGGCGGCGCGCTCTACACCGGGGCCAAGGGAGCGCTGGAGAACTTCACCAAGGTCGCGGCGCTGGAGTTCGGCGGCCGGGGCATCACCGCGAATATCGTCTCGCCGGGGGCTACCGACACCGAACTGCTGCGGGCCGCGAACCCCGGTGCCACCTTCGACGACGAAGTGGCCAGGACCGCGCTGCGGCGGCTCGGCCAGCCCGAGGACATCGCCGCCGTGGTGGCATTCCTGGCCGGTCCCGACTCCGGCTGGATCAGCGGCCAGAACCTGGCCGCCGACGGCGGCCTGCTGCCCTGACCCCTAGGCTGGGCTCCATGAGCACGATGGATGAGTGGACGGCGGCGGTGTGCGCGGACCTCGGGCTCGAGCCGGGGGTTGCCGACCTGCGGGCCGTGCTGGACCTGACCCGCGACGTCGCGCACGGCGTGGCCAGGCCCGCCGCGCCGTTCACCGCCTACCTGGTCGGGGTGGCGGTCGGCCGCGGCCTGCCCCCGGCGGACGCGCTCGCCCGGGTCTCCGCCCTCGCGGCCAGCTGGGACCGGGCTGATCAGGACGAAGATCATTGAGCCGAACGGGTGAGGCGGTTACCGGACTCTTACGGACTTCGCCATCTCCCGGCGCCGGCCCGCTACCCTCCCCTAAGACGGTGTCGCGGGGAGCGGACGCAGACGAGCGAAGGGCGGTCAATGACTCCCGAACACACGCGGGACGGCGGATCGAGCAGCGGAATCACACCCGGCGCGGACAGCGGCGCCCGGCCGGATCCGAGCCCGACGAGACGCGGTGTGCTGCTGGGGGTAGGCCTGGCCGGCCTTGGCGGTGCGCTGGCCGGCTGCAGCACCGCGGCCGTGCCCTACGGAGCCAACGAGGCCGGTGCCGTGCCTGGCGGCCAGGGAGCCGGCGCGCAAGGGCCCAGTATGCAAGGACAGGGCGCCATGGCGACCTCAGGCGCGATGTCGAGCACGGGCGCCATGTCGGGTCAGGGCGGTGCCATGTCGAACCAGGGCGGTGCCATGCAGTCAAGCCCGGCGCCGGCCAGCAGCTCCATGCAAGGCGGCATGCAGAGCGAAGCGCCGAAGAAAGCCAAGGTCACTGGCATGGTGCTCGGCGCCGCCAGCGAGATCCCCGTCGGCGGCGGCAAGATCTACACGGCGGCCAAGGTCGTCGTCACCCAGCCGGCCAGCGGCCAGTACAAGGCGTTCAGCGCGGTCTGCACGCACGTGGGCTGCATCATGAGCGAGGTCGCCAACGGCACCATCGACTGTCCCTGCCACGGCGGCCAGTTCAAGGTCACCAATGGGGCCGTGGTGGCCGGGCCGCCGCCAAGCCCGCTGCCTGCCCGGCAGGTCAAGGTCGTGAACGGCCAGGTCGTCCTGCTCTGACCGTCCGGCCCCTGGGCCGGCGGCGAGGTGCCTAGGATGGCCGGTGTGGGTTCCTTGATGCTGCTGGACACCGCGTCGCTGTACTACCGCGCGTTCTACGGCGTGCCGGACACCGTCCGCGCGCCGGACGGGACTCCGGTCAACGCGATCCGCGGGCTGCTCGACATGACCGGCCGCCTGGTCCGGGCCAGGCGCCCCGCCCGCCTGGTGGCGTGCTGGGACAACGACTGGCGGCCGGCCTTCCGGGTCCAGGCGGTGCCGTCGTACAAGGCCCACCGGCTGGCCCCGGACGGCGCCTCGGAGGAGACCCCGCCCGCCCTGGTCCCGCAGGTCCCGGTGATCGAGGAGGTGCTGCACGCGGCCGGCGTGGCGGTGGCCGGGCAGGCCGGGTTCGAGGCGGACGACGTGATGGCCACGCTCGCGGCCAGGTCGGACGGCCCGGTGGACGTGGTCACCGGCGACCGGGACCTGTTCCAGCTGGTCGACGACGCGCGGGAGATCCGGGTCGTCTACACCGTGCGCGGCCTGCAGAACATGGACATCATCGACGAGGCCGCGGTGACCGCGAAGTACGACATCCCCGGCCGTGCCTACGCCGACTTCGCGGCGCTGCGCGGCGACCCCAGCGACGGCCTGCCCGGCGTGCCGGGCGTCGGGGAGAAGACCGCGGCCGCGCTGATCCGCACCTTCGGCAGCATCGACGGCATCGCCGCCGCGCTGGACGCGGGTCACGGCGGGTTCCCGCGGGGCAGCCGGGACAAGCTGGCCAAGGCCCGGGACTACCTGGACATCGCCCTGTCGGTGGTCAAGGTGGTCGACGACGCGCCGCTGCCCGAGGTGGACGGGGCGCTGCCCGCCGTGCCCCCCGACCCGGCCCGGCTGGCCGAGCTCGGCGAGCGGTGGGGGCTCGGATCCTCGCTCAGCCGTTTCGCCAGCGCGGTGTCGCCGTCCTAGCATCTACTCTTGGCATCCTCCTCCGCTTGAAGGCAGGGGATTCCAACCCGTTCCTACCCTGCGGGAAGGGGCACAGGTTGAGGTTCGCGGTTCGCAGGCCCGGCATCCCGGAGGCCTCCCCGCGCAGTCACCGCATGCCCTGCGGCGATGTTCCGGGCCGCGTTCACGTCAGCGTTCAGCGTGTATCCGCAGGCCACGCAGCGGAACAGGGCTTGGCTCTCGCGGCTGCCCGCTGCGATGTGCCCGCACGCCGAGCAGCGCTGGCTCGTGTACGCGGGACGTACCTTCTCCACCCGGCCGGGGGCCTTGTCCTCCAGGCGGCGGACGAGCAGGCCCCACCCCGATCGCATGATCTCCCGGTTGAGGCCGGCCTTGGCCCGCACGTTCCGGCCCGGTTGCCCGATCGAGCCCCTGGCGGAGCGGGTCATGTTCCTGATCTTGAGATCCTCGACACGGATCACGTCGAACCGCCGGGCGATATTCGTCGAGGTCTTCTCGCACCAGTCCTTGCGGATGTCCGCACTATGGGCCTTGAGCCGGGCGGCCGCGCGCCTGACCCGCTTGCGGCGTTCCGAGCCGCGCTTACCCCTGGCCAGCTTCCTCTCCAGCCGTCGCAGTCGCCCCCGCTGCGGTGCGCCCAGGCCAGGGCAGTGCAGCAGCTCTCCGGTAGACAGGGCCGCGCTGACGGCCACGCCCCGGTCGACGCCGGCGATCTCGCCAGTTCCCGGCCCCTTGACGGGCTCCGGGACGACAGCGAACGCCACATGCCAGCGCCCGGCCCGGTCCAGCTTCACCCGGAACGACTTCACGTCCTGCGAGACCTGCCGGGACCAGCGGAACCGCACCACACGTACCGGGCGTGCCCGCAGTGCCCCAGGAGCGTCGCTTCCTGGGTAGCCGACGGCATCAGCCGGTACCGGGACATGCGGTCACGGTACCGGTCGGGTACGACATTCCGCCCCGCCGCGCGGGGCACCAGGTTCCTTCCCGGCTTGAAGGCTAGGGCATCATCTGGAGGTATTGGTGACGATGGACGAACTGTACCCCGCGGACCGGCTCGAGAAGGTGCGGGAGGCGGCCGCCGCGGCCGGCCT
>JBLMWU010000195.1:0-8453 GCA_050257395.1 Gemmatimonadota bacterium
CGCGGGCGCGGACCCCCGGTCGGCGGGCCCGGCGGTCACGGGCCCTCGCCCGGGGGCGCCGCGCCCGCGCCGCCGGCGGCCGCTGGCCCGCGCAGCGCGGTGGCATGCTCCTGCAGCGAGCGCATGCCCACCTCACCTCGAGTGATCGCCTCAATGCCCTGCACGGCGGCGGCCAGGCCCTGGACCGTGGTCACGCACGGGATGCCGCGGGTGACCGCGGCGGTGCGGATCTCGTAGCCGTCCAGCCGCGGCCCGGCCTGGCCGGGGCTGCCGAACGGCGTGTTCACGATCAGGTCCACCTGCCCGTCCAGGATCCTGGTGACGATGTCCGGCTCGCCGTCAGGCCCGGGGCCGTCGCTGTGCTTGCGGACGATCGTGGCACGAACGCCGTTTCTGCGCAGGACGTCCGCTGTTCCCTCGGTTGCCCAGATCGCGAAACCCAGGTCGGCCAGCCGCTTGACCGGGAAGACCACCGCCCGCTTGTCCCGGTCGGCGACCGACACGAAGGCCCGGCCCTTGACCGGCAGCGGCCCGTAGGCGGCCGCCTGCGACTTGGCGTAGGCGGTGCCGAACGCGTCGTCGATGCCCATGACCTCGCCGGTGGAGCGCATCTCCGGGCCGAGCACGGTGTCCACGCCGCGGCCCTGCGCGTCCCGGAACCGGCCGAACGGCAGGACGACCTCCTTGACCGCGATCGGCGCGTCCATGGGCAGGTCGGCGCCGTCCCCGGCGGCCGGCAGCAGGCCCTCGGCCCGCAGCTGCGCGATGCTCGCGCCGAGCATGACCCGGGCGGCGGCCTTGGCCAGCGGCACGGCCGTGGCCTTGGACACGAACGGCACCGTCCGGGACGCGCGCGGGTTGGCCTCCAGCACGTACAGCACCCCCGCGGCCAGCGCGTACTGGACGTTGAGCAGCCCGACCACGCCGACGCCGCGGGCGATCGCCTCGGTGGACGCCCGGATCCGGGCCAGGTCGCGGTGCCCCAGCGTGATCGGCGGCAGCGCGCAGGCCGAGTCACCCGAGTGGATGCCGGCCTCCTCGATGTGCTCCATCACCCCGGCCAGGTACAGCTCCCCGCCGTCGAAGAGCGCGTCCACGTCCACCTCGATCGCGTCGTCGAGGAACCGGTCGATGAGGACCGGGTGGCCGGGGCTGGCCTTGGTGGCGCGGCCGACGTAGGTCTCCAGGGTGGCCTCGTCGTAGACGATCTCCATGCCGCGCCCGCCCAGCACGTAGGAGGGGCGGACCAGCACCGGGTAGCCGATCTCGGCCGCTACCTCCTTGGCGCGGGCCACGGTCTCCGCGGTGCCGTACTTGGGCGCGGGCAGCCCGGCCGCGGCCAGCACCGCGCCGAACTCGCCGCGGTGCTCGGCCAGGTGGATCGCTTCCGGGCTGGTGCCCACGATCGGCACCCCCTCGGCGGCCAGCGCGCGGGCCAGCCCGAGCGGGGTCTGCCCGCCGAGCTGGACGATCACCCCGGCGACCGGCCCGGCGGCCTGCTCGGCCCGCACCACCTCGAGCACGTCCTCCAGCGTGAGCGGCTCGAAGTACAGCCGGCCGGAGGTGTCGTAGTCGGTGGACACGGTCTCCGGGTTGCAGTTGACCATGACGGTCTCGTATTCCGCGTCCGAGAGCGCGAACGAGGCGTGCACGCAGGCGTAGTCGAACTCGATGCCCTGGCCGATCCGGTTGGGCCCGCTGCCCAGGATGATCACTTTGGGCCGGTCCCCCGCCGGGACCTCGGTCTCGTCGTCGTAGGTCGAGTACAGGTAGGGGGTGCGGGCGGCGAACTCCGCCGCGCAGGTGTCCACCGTGTGGTACACGGGGTGGACGCCCAGCTCCCGGCGGTGCTGGCGGACCCGGTCCTCGGACAGGTCGAGGATCTCGGCGAGCTGGAGGTCCGAGAAGCCCAGCTGCTTGGCGGCCCGCAGCGACCGGGCGGTCAGGTGCCCGCCCCCGGCCAGCGCCGCCGCGTGTTCCTCGATGGCCTTGATCTGGTCGATGAACCACGGGTCGATGCCGCTGACCGCGGCCACGTCCGCGACCGCCGCCCCGGCCCGCAGCGCCTGGTGGATGGCGGACAGCCGGCCGTCGTGCGCGACCGCGCACTGCGCCAGCAGGCGGCCGGCGTCGCCCGGCGGGTCCTGCCAGCTGAACGGGGCGCCAGCGCTCTCCAGCGACCGCAGCGCCTTCTGCAGGGCCTCGGGGAAGCTGCGGCCGATGGCCATGGCCTCGCCGACCGACTTCATGTGGGTGGTCAGGGTCGGGTCGGCGCGCGGGAACTTCTCGAACGCGAACCGCGGCACCTTGACCACCACATAGTCGAGGGCGGGCTCGAAGCTGGCCGGCGTCTCCCCGGTGATGTCGTTGCGGATCTCATCCAGCGTGTAGCCGATGGCCAGCTTGGCGGCGATCTTGGCGATCGGGAAGCCGGTCGCCTTGGACGCCAGCGCGGAGGACCGCGACACCCGCGGGTTCATCTCGATGACGACCATCCGGCCGGTCTCCGGGTGCACCGCGAACTGGATGTTGCAGCCGCCGGTGTCCACCCCCACGGCCCGGATCACCGCGATCGCGACGTCCCGCATGTGCTGGTACTCGCGGTCGGTGAGGGTCATCGCGGGGGCGACGGTGACCGAGTCGCCGGTGTGCACCCCCATCGGGTCGACGTTCTCGATCGAGCAGACCACCACGACGTTGTCGTGCCGGTCGCGCATCAGCTCGAGCTCGTACTCCTTCCAGCCGAGGATGGACTCCTCCAGCAGCACCTCGGTGACCGGGCTGGCGTCCAGCCCGGTGCCCGCCAGCCGCCGCAGGTCCTCCTCGTGGTAGGCGACACCCGACCCGAGCCCGCCGAGCGTGTAGGAGGGCCGGATGACCAGCGGGTAGCCCAGCTCCCCGGCCGCGTCCAGGCACTCGGGCAGGGTGTGGCAGGTGCGGCTGCGGGGCACCTCGGCGCCGAGGCCGACCACGATGTCCTTGAACCGCTGCCGGTCCTCGCCGGCCTGGATCGCGTCGATGCGGGCGCCGATCAGCTCGACCCCGTACCGGGCCAGCACCCCCGCCTCGTGCAGCGCGACGGCCGCGTTCAGGGCGGTCTGGCCGCCCAGGGTGGGCAGCACCGCGTCCGGCCGCTCGGCGGCGATCACCTTCTCCAGCACGTCGGGGGTGATCGGCTCCACGTAGGTGGCGTCCGCGAACTCCGGGTCGGTCATGATCGTCGCCGGGTTGGAGTTCACCAGGCTGACCCGGATGCCCTCGGCCCGCAGCACCCGGCAGGCCTGGGTGCCGGAGTAGTCGAACTCGCAGGCCTGGCCGATCACGATCGGCCCCGACCCGATCACCAGCACGGAGCGGAGGTCAGTGCGCCTGGGCATCGGCCCGGCCTCCTTCCATCAGCCGGCAGAACGCGTCGAACTCGCCCGCGGCGTCGTGCGGGCCGGGCGCGGCCTCGGGGTGGTACTGGACGCTGAACGCGGGCACGTCCAGCAGCCGCAGCCCTTCGACCACGCCGTCGTTCAGGTTGAGGTGGCTCACCTGGGCGCGGCCGAAGTTCGTGGTGAACGGGGCTTCGCCCGTGCCGGGCAGGTCGACCGCGAAGCCGTGGTTGTGGCTGGTGATCTGGACCCGGCCGGTGGCCAGGTCCTTGACCGGCTGGTTCACGCCGCGGTGCCCGAATCTCAGCTTATGGGTGCCCAGCCCGAGCGCCCGGCCCAGGATCTGGCTGCCCAGGCAGATGCCGAACAGCGGGACACGAGCCGCCAGCACGCCGCGCATCGCCTCGACCGCGTAGCCGGCCGCGGCAGGGTCGCCGGGCCCGTTGGAGAAGAACACCCCGTCCGGGCCGGCCGCCAGGATCTCCGCCGCGGTGGCCGTGGCGGGCACCACCCGCACCTGGCAGCCGCGCAGCGCCATCGACCGGGGCGTGTTCGCCTTGATGCCGAGGTCCACGGCGACCACCCGGAACCTGACCGGCGTCCCGTCCGGCGGGTCCACCGTGTAGGCCTCGGAGACGGACACCTCCCGGGCCAGGTCGGCGCCGACCATGGACGGGCTGGCCAGCACCCGCTCGAGCAGCGCCGCCGGGTCGGTCCCGGTGGTGCTGACGGCCGCCCGCATGGCGCCCCGGGTGCGCAGCCGGCGGGTGAGCGCCCGGGTGCCGGTGACGGCGATGCCGGGCACGCCCGCGGCGGCCAGCTCGGCGTCCAGGGTCCGCCGCGAGCGCCAGCTGGAGGCGATCCGGGCGGGCTCGCGCACCACGAACCCGCTGACCCAGATCCGGCGGGACTCGGGGTCCTCGTCGTTCATCCCGGTGTTGCCGATGTGCGGGGCGGTCATGGCCACGATCTGCCGGGCGTACGACGGGTCGGTCAGGGTCTCCTGGTAGCCGGTCATGCCGGTGTTGAAGACCATCTCCCCGAAGGTCTCACCCTCCGCTCCGAACCCGGTCCCGGTGAAGGTGGTGCCGTCCTCCAGCACCAGCAGCGCGGGCGGGGCGGTGTCTGCCCGGGGGGACGACCCCCCATGACCCCCCCGCTGCGGGACCGCCGTCATGCCAGTTTCCCGTCGAGCACGGTCGGGCGGCCGCGCAGGAACGTCGCGGTCACCCGGCCGGGCAGTGTCATCCCCGCGAACGGGGTGTTGCGGCTGCGGGACGCGTGCGCCGCCGGGTCCACCGGCAGCCGGGGCGCCGGGTCGTACAGCGTCAGGCTGGCCGGCGAGCCGGCCGCCAGCGCGGCGCCGTGCCCGCGCAGCCTGCCGATCGCCGCGGGGCGCGCCGACATCCGGTCAGCCACCCCCGCCCAGTCCAGCAGCCCGGTCTCCACCATCGCCTCCTGCACCACCCGCAGCGCGGTCTCCAGGCCGGTCATGCCGAAGGCGGCGGCGGCCCATTCGGTCTCCTTGTCCTCCACCGGATGCGGGGCGTGGTCGGTCGCCACGCAGTCGATGGTCCCGTCGGCCAGCCCGGCCCGCAGCGCGGCCACGTCGGCGGCGGTGCGCAGCGGCGGGTTCACCTTGTACACCGGGTCGTAGCTGGCGGCCAGCTCGTCGGTGAGCAGCAGGTGGTGCGGGGTGACCTCGGCGGTCACCCGCCAGCCCTTGCCCTTGGCCCACCGGATGATCTCCACCGAGCCGGCCGTGGACACGTGGCACACGTGCAGCGCGGAGCCGACGTGCGCGGCCAGCAGGCAGTCCCGGGCGATGACGGCCTCCTCGGCCACCGCGGGCCAGCCGGCCAGGCCCAGCCGCCCGGACACCTCGCCCTCGTTCATCTGGGCGCCGCCGGTGAGCCGGGGCTCCTGCGCGTGCTGGGCGATGACCCCGTCGAAGGCCTTGACGTACTCCAGGGCGCGGCGCATCAGCACCGCGTCGGACACGCACCGGCCGTCGTCGGAGAACACCCGGACCCGGGCGGCCGAGTCGGCCATGGCGCCGAGCTCGGCGAGTGCCTGGCCGGCCAGGCCGACCGTGACCGCGCCGACCGGCTGCACGTCGCAGTGGCCGGCCTGGCGGCCCAGCCGCCACACCTGCTCCACCACCCCGGCGGTGTCGGCGACCGGCTCGGTGTTCGCCATGGCGTGCACGGCGGTGTAGCCGCCGAGCGCGGCCGCGGCCGTCCCGGTCTCCACCGTCTCGGCGTCCTCGCGGCCCGGCTCGCGCAGGTGGGTGTGCAGGTCCACCAGCCCGGGCAGGGCGATCAGGCCGTCCGCGCCGAGCTCCTGCGCGCCGGCCGCTGCCGCGTCCGGCCCGATCGCCGCGATCATCCCGTCGCGGAGCAGGATGTCCGCGGGCTCGCCGCCGAGCGGCCGCGCCCCCCGGATCAGCCAGGCGTTGCTGTCGTTCACGGGGCCACCTCCGCGCCGCCGAGGAGCAGGTACAGGACGGCCATCCGGACGCTGACGCCGTTGGCGACCTGCTCGGTGACCGTGGACCGGGCCGAGTCGGCCACCTCGGCCGCGATCTCCACGCCCCGGTTCATCGGCCCGGGGTGCATCACGATGGCGCGCTCGGGCAGCAGCGCGAGCCTGCCGCTGTCCAGGCCGTAGCGGCGGCTGTACTCCCGCACGCTCGGGAAGTACGCGGCGTTCATCCGCTCGGCCTGCACCCGCAGCATCATCACCACGTCGGTCTTGGGCAGCGCGGCGTCCAGGTCGTAGCCGACCGAGCAGGGCCAGCTGTCCACCGCGACCGGCAGCAGGGTGGGCGGCGCGACCAGGGTCACGTCGGCGCCGAGAGTGTGCAGCAGCAGCACGTTGGACCGGGCCACCCGGCTGTGCAGGATGTCGCCGACGATGGTGACCCGCAGCCCGTCCAGGGTGCCCCCGGCCGCGGGGGCGCGGCCGCCGTCGCTGCCGCGGCCGAACCGGCGGCGGATCGTGAACGCGTCCAGCAGCGCCTGGGTGGGGTGCTCGTGGGCGCCGTCACCGGCGTTGACCACGCTGCCGCGCACCCAGCCGGCCAGCCGGTGCGGGGCGCCCGCGGCGCTGTGCCGGACCACCACGGCGTCGGCGCCCATCGCCTCCAGGGTCAGCGCCGTGTCCTTGAGGCTCTCCCCCTTGGCGACGCTGGAGCCCTTGGCCGAGAAGTTGATCACGTCGGCGGACAGCCGCTTGGCGGCGGCCTCGAACGAGATCCGGGTCCGGGTGGAATCCTCGAAGAAGAGGTTGACCACGGTCCGGCCGCGCAGGGTGGGCAGCTTCTTGATGGGCCGGTCGGCCACCCGGGCGAGCTCGTCAGCGGTGTCCAGGACCAGCAGCGCGTCGTCCCGGCTCAGGTCGGCGGCCGAGATGAGGTGGCGGTTCACGCGGTCACCTCCGCGGTGCCGAGCAGCACGGCGTCCTCGCCGTCGGACTCGGCCAGCAGCACCCGGACCATCTCCTGCTGCGAGGTGGGCAGGTTCTTGCCGACGTAGTCGGCCCTGATCGGCAGCTCCCGGTGGCCGCGGTCGACCAGGACCGCGAGCTGGACCGCGCGGGGCCTGCCCAGGTCGCCGAGCGCGTCCAGAGCCGCCCGGACCGTGCGCCCGGAGTACAGCACGTCATCGACCAGCACCACCACCCGGCCGTCGACGCCCTCGGCCGGGACGTCGGTGTGGCCCAGCGACCGGGCCGGGCGCAGCCGCAGGTCGTCGCGGTACATGGTGATGTCCAGCGACCCGTGCGGGACGGGGTGCCCCTCGACCTCCCCGATCCGGGCCGCGAGCCGGGCGGCCAGCGGCACGCCGCGGGTGGGGATGCCCAGCAGCACGATGTCGGCGGCGCCCCTGGTGCGCTCGATGATTTCGTGGGCGATCCGGGTCAGCGCCCGGCTGATTTCGGCCTGCTCGAGGACGGTCTTGCCGCCGGCGGGCTTCGGTGAGCCAGGCCGGGGCTGAGCTGATCCGGGGCCGCTGGCCGGCTGGGCCGCACGCGCCACTAGGACCTCCTTTCCCGCCTCACGGGACGGGGATTAAAGGACGTCTGACGGGATTTACGGTACCAGCCGGGACCTGGCGGGCTGCTGTTGCGACCCGCCAGCCCTCAGGTCACACTCCGTGATTCGGATCACAGGTCGTCCCTGGTGGCCCCGCGGGCCCCCGGCCGGTGCCCGCCGGATCGCCTGCGGGGGCGGGAATCCGCTGCCCGCAAGACTTCCGGCGGGGGCCGCGCGCGGCCGGCGGGCTGTGGGGAGGAGGCCCGTTCACGCGTAAGTTCGCCCAGTTTTTGCCGTTCGGCTTGACCTCGTCGCGCTTGCGGCCTACCGTCACTGTCCGTAACCGTAACTCAAAGCGACGACTTGGCCAGGGGGCCGCACCAATGCCATCTGAGTACGCAAAGACGTTGGGCGCGCGCTTGCGCGCCATCCGCACCCAGCAGGGGCTCTCGCTGCACGGCGTTGAGGAGAAGTCCCGCGGCCGGTGGAAGGCCGTGGTCGTGGGCTCTTACGAGCGCGGCGACCGCTCCGTGACCGTGCAGAAGCTGGCCGAGCTGGCCGAGTTCTACGGCGTCCCGGTGTCCGAGCTGCTGCCCGGCGACGGCGCCCCGACGGCGCTCGCGCCGTCGCCGAAGCTGGTCATCGACCTGGAGCGGATGGCCCAGCTGCCGAAGGAGAAGGCCGGGCCGCTCGCCCGCTACGTGGCGACGATCCAGAGCCAGCGCGGCGACTACAACGGCCGGGTGCTGTCCATCCGCCAGGAGGACCTGCGCTCGCTCGCAGTCATCTACGACAAGTCACCGGTGGACCTAACCGAAGAGCTGATCGCCTGGGGCGTCCTCGACTCCGAGGCCCGCGGGGCGGTCGAGGCCTTCTGACCTCAGCGGCCAGCTGACCCGCTGCTGACGGCGGGCCCAGGCTCCCGCCTGCGCCCGCCTGCCCGTCCTGGCACCCGCAGGTCCCGTCCCGGCCCGCCCGGGACGGGCCGGCCCCCGGCCAGACAGCAGCCGCCAGCGGCCAGGCGTGCAGAGCCGGGGGGG
>JBLMWU010000196.1:0-20591 GCA_050257395.1 Gemmatimonadota bacterium
CCGGGCGCGGGAACCCGCTCAGCGTCGTGCCGGAGGCGCGCCGACGAGCAGAGTGGGCGGCGCTGTTCAGCGGCCCCTGGGCCAGACCTGACCCCCCGAGTTTCCCCCCGCGGCCCGTCAAACCCCTTGAGCCCCCCTGCCAGCGTGGGCCTGCGGTGCTGCCTGGGATCCCCCACCCGGGCAGCACCCGCAGGAGCGGGCCAGCCCGGACGGATGGAGGCTAAGCGGACGATGTCCGACCCGATTTCGCCCCCGGCTGCGCGCCGGCCGGAAGAGGTCCTCGAGTTGGTGTCGCTGGCACTCAGCGACGGGGACCTGGAAGCCGCGCTCGCGCAGTACGAGCGGGAGGCGGTGCTCCGCCCGTGGGCGCCCGGGCTGGCCGCGAACGGGCAGAGCCTGCGCGACATCCTGGCCTCGCTCATGGACCTGCGCCTCCCCCTGTCGGCGAAGGTCCACGCGGTGCTGCCAGCGGGCGACCTGGCGCTGGTGCTCGGCGAACGGGCGATCACCGGCATCGGCCCCAGCCAGGAGAAGATCCACCTGCGCGGGCTCGGCTCCACCATGGTCCGCCGCCAGCCGGACGGCACCTGGTGCATCGTCGCCGAAGCCTGGTGCCTCGACAGTCCCCGCCCCTGACAGCTCCCCCCAGCCGCGGCGGATCCCGGCCCTTGCCGGGGGTCCCCCTGTGGTTCCCCCGTTCGCCATCATCGCCGGTCCCGTGGTTCCCCCGGAGCACCCGGTGAACCGCCCCAGCCTGGCGCGGAAGGTAGCCGCAGGGCCGGACGACGGCACGACGACTTCTCCGCGAGCCACCGCTGTGCTCGCCGGAAACAGCAGAGAGGCCTGGACGATGAGCGTTACCGAAGGGACCGGGTACGAACCCACCCAGGGCTGGCCAGCGCCGGGCAGGCGGCAGCCGGACGCGTGGGATCTGACCCCGGCCGAGGGCCAGCGGACTCTGGGACAGCCCGTGGCCGGGTACCCGCAGCCCCCGGCGCAGCCCAGCGCACCCCGCCGCTCCGGCGGGCGGGGCCGCCGGATCGGCGTCATCGCGGCGGCCGGGGTGCTCGTGGTTGCGGCCGCGGCCGGCTACCTGGTGACGCGCGGCGGCGGCAAGCAGAGCACCGCCCCCACCGGGTACACCTTCCACACCTACAACAACCACGCCGACCCCACGTTCAACCAGCTGCTCGGCATCACCAAGGGCGGCGTCATCGCCGGCTACTTCGGCTCCGGCGAGGCCGGGCACCCGAACAAGGGCTACCAGCTCCTGCCCGGCGGCCAGGGCGACTACGTGAACGAGAACTTCCCCGGCGCCGTGCAGACCCAGGTCACCGGCCTCAACGACACCGGCGTCACGGTCGGGTTCTACTCCGGCATGAACAACGCCAACGGGACCAACGACAACTTCGGGTTCTACGCGATCGGCGCGACCGACTTCCACCCGGTCAACTTCCCGTCCCACTTCAACACCAGCCCGCCGGTCAACCAGCTACTCGGCGTCAATGACCACGGGGTGGCGGTCGGCTTCTTCGTCAACGGCCAGGGCAACAACCGGGGCTACGAGTACAACATCCACACCCACCACTTCAGCCGGGTGAAGGTGGCGGGCGCGGTCATGGGCCGCAAGGCCCCGAGCCTGACCGCCGCCGCTATCAGCAACACCGGCGCGGTCGCGGGCTTCTACGTGCCGACCGGCAGCAACGTCACCGACGCCTTCCTGCTGCTGGCGAACGGCAAGTTCTGGAAGATCGCCCACCCGGGTGCGTCGATGACCCAGGCGTTCGGGGTCAACGATCACAACGAGGTGGTGGGCGCGTACACGGTGGGCAGCGGCAACAACGCCAAGACGCACGGCTTCACCTGGACGCCGGGCCACGGGTTCAGCACCGTGGACGACCCGCACGGCAAGGGCGCGACCGCCATCAACGGGGTGAACGACGCCGGCGCCCTGGTCGGCTTCTACACCGACGCCAAGGGCAACACCGACGGGATGCTCGCCCAGCCGCGCCACTGACCCACCGCAGGCACCGGGCCCGGCGTTTCCCCTGGATAACCCAGCGCCGGGCCCGGGCACCAGGACGGCGGGCCGCTCCCTCGGGGGCGCGGCCCGCCGCTGGTATGCGGGGCGCCGGGTCAGCCGCTGCCTTCCCGGGCCCCGGCCAGCTCCGGCTCGCCGCCCACGGCGTCCCGCGCATCGTCCCGGCGGGGCCGGGCCGCGGGCGCCGGAGCCGGGCGCGGGGCCGGGGCTGGGGCGCCGCGCAGCTCGGCCATCCTCACCAGCGCCACCCCGGCGAGGATGAACCCGCCGCCGGCGAACTGCTCCGCGGACGGCAGCTGGCCCAGCAGCAGCCACGCGAACAGCACCGCGAACAGCACCTCGGTCAGCCCGATGAAGGACGCGAGCCGGGCACCGAGCCGGCGGGCCGCGCCGATGCCCGCGACGTAGGCGATGACCGCGGCCACCAGGGACAGCCCGAGCACCGGCACCACCCAGCTGACCGGGTGGCCGAGGAAGCGGACGGTCGCCGCGCCCGCGGTCATCGGCAGCAGTCCGGTCGCGCCCACGGCGGCGAGCGCGGCCGTGCCCACGCACATCCCGGCCCACGCCATCACCACCGGCGGCAGCGGCTCGGCATCCTCGGTGGCGGACAGCAGGAAGTAGACGGCCAGGCCCGCGGCGGCCAGCAGGCCCCACATCACCCCGGCCGGGTCGAGCCGGACGTTCCCGCCGACGCCGAGCACCAGGGCCAGGCCCGCGATGGCCGTGACCGCGCCCGCGACCGTGAGCCGCCGCGGCCGCTGCCCGTGGCGCAGCCACAGCCAGCCCACCACCAGCACCGTGCCCAGGTACTCCAGCAGCAGCGCCACCCCGACCGGGATCCGCTGGATGGCGCTGAAGTAGAAGAGCTGGCAGCCCGCCACCGCGACCAGCCCGTAGGCGGTCACCCGGCCCGCGGCCCGGCGCAGCAGCGCCCACCGGCCCCGCAGCTGCAGCAGCGCCGGCACCGTGAGCATCAGCGCGGACGCGGCGATCCGGGCGGTGACCGCGGCAGCCGGGCTCCAGCCCGCGCCGATCAGCGCGGACGCGAACGTGCCCGACGTGCCGAAGGTGGCCGCCGACAGCACCGCCAGCGGCAGGCCGGCCCGGGCTGCGCGGGATCGGGTGGCGGTGGTCCCGGCGATGGTCACGGCGCGCTCCTGGGTCAGTCAGCGGATGTAAGTGGCAAACGATTACTACAGTCCTGACACTAGCGAGGCAGCCTGAAAGGAGTCAAGCCGGTTTTTGCCTATGACAGGGAGCGGCGGCCTCAGGCCTGCGGGGTCACTGCCAGGGCCGGCCGGGCCAGGGTGAACCGGTCCAGCGGCACCGCGGGCTCCTCGCCGAGCGCCAGCCCGGCCAGGATCTCCCCGAGCAGCGGCCCGAACTTGAACGCGTGACCCGAGCAGCCGCCGCCCACCACCACCGGCCCCTCCCGGTCGAGGATGAAGTCCTCGTCCGCGGTCATCGTGTACAGGCAGGTCTCCGGCGCCATCCCGGACGGCACCAGGCCCGGCAGGCGGGCCCGCACGTACTCGTCGGCCTGCGCCTCCAGGGCCGGGTCGATCCGGGTGAACGGCCCCTGCCGCGGGTCGATGGCCCGCCGGGCCACGTGCGCCGCGACCTTGACCCCCGGCGCGCCGCCCGCGGCGGGCACCACGTACCAGTCCGGGCCGCGCTGCGGCCATTCGATCAGCGTGGGCCAGGCCATCCCCGGGTCCGCGGGCCGGTAGTAGCGGATCTGCTGCACGGTCGGCATCAGCTGCGGCACCCGGCTGACCGCGCCGGCCAGCACGTGCCCGGCCCAGGGCCCGGCGGTGACGACCGCCACCCGCGCCGCGATCTCCCCTGCCGCGGTGTGCAGGAGCACGCCGCCGGCGTCCCGCTCGATGCCGAGCACGGGTGCGTGCTCACGCAGCGGCACGCCGTCCCGCTGGGCGAGCCGCTGCAGCGCCGCGACGGCCCGCCCGGCCAGGCACACCCCGGCGTCGGGCTGGAACAGCAGCCGCTCGCCGGGCCGGGCGGCGATCCCGGGAAACCGCCCGGCCAGCTCTGCCCCGGTCAGCCAGGCGTGCTCGGCGCCGCACTGCGCGAGCGCCGACGCGCAGGCCGCGGCCTCCGGGCCCGCGTCCAGCCCGCCGGTGGCGACCAGGAGTTCCTCGCCCGCGTCGGCCTGCAGCCGGGCCCAGGCGGCCCGCGCCTGCTGCGCCATCCGGACGTAGCCGGGGTCGGGGTAGGAGAGCCGGAAGATCCGGGTGGCACCGTGCGAGGAGCCCCGGTTGTGCCCGGCCCCGAACTGCTCCAGCACGACCGCGGGCACGCCCCGCGCCGCCAGCGCCCGGGCCGCCGCCGACCCGAGCAGGCCGGCCCCGACCACGGCGACCTCGACCCGTTCCACGGCCGCGACGATACCGGCTCCCTCACCAGGCCCCGGCTCCGTCATCCCCGACGGCAGCCATCCCCGACGGCAGCGGCACTGATCGCTGGCGAGACTCTGGCATGCTGCGACTGTGACTTCCTCCCGCCGCCTGGTGACCTCGGGCTCGCCTCTGGAACCAGAAATTGGCTTCTCTCGTGCCGTGCGCGCTGGGCCGTACGTCTGCGTGGCCGGGACCGCGCCGATCGCGGAGGGCGGTGGCACCGCAGCCCCCGGCGACGTCTACGCACAATCTGTCCGCTGCCTCGATATCGCTGAACAAGCCCTCCAGGAGGCGGGCGCCGCCCTGGCGGACGTGATCCGCACCAGGGTGATGCTCACCGATATCAGGCAATGGCAGCAGGCCGCCCGCGCACATGCGGAGCGGTTCGCCCAGGTCCGGCCCGCCTGCACCTTCGTCGAGGTGTCACGCTTCGTCGATCCGGAATGGCTGGTGGAGTTCGAGGTGGACGCGATCGTCCCGGACTAGCGCCCCACAGCCAGACCCCCGCCTTTCAGCCGCTGCAGCAGCCAGGCCAGCCAGCCCTGTAAGTGGTCAAAACGAGCTACGCTAGTGACTGGATGGCTGGACTGCCAGGCGGCTGGGCGGAAGGAGCCGGCGCAGTGCTGTTCGCACACGACACCGAGGTAGCGCTCACGGCGGCCGCCGCCCTGGTCAACACGGGCCGCGGCGACACCGACGAGCTGGCCGGCCCGGCCGCGCTCGACCGGTTCGTGCGGCTCTGGGGCTGGACCGGCAGCCGCACCCACGACCAGGCAGAACTCGACGCCGTCCGCCGCCTGCGGCCCCGGCTGGAGCAGATCTGGGATATGAACGAGGACGAGGCGGCCGGCCTGGTCAACGCCCTGCTGCGGGAGACCGGCGCGCTGCCGCAGGTCGTCAAGCACGACGGCTGGGACTACCACCTGCACGCCACCCGGCCCGACGCCCCGCTCGCCGACCGGATGGCGGTAGAGGCGGCCATGGCGTTCGCCGACGTCATCCGCACCAAACAGCTGCACCGGCTGCGCCGCTGCGCCGCGGACAACTGCGACGACGTGCACGTGGACCTGTCCAAGAACCAGTCCCGGCGGTTCTGCAGCACCGCCTGCGCCAACCGCACCAACGTCGCCGCCTACCGGACGCGCCAGGCCCGCCAGCCCGCCCGGCCCTGACGTAGTCTGGGCAGAGCCGGGACAGACCGGCGGCCACGGGCCACCCCCCACGGCACGCCGGCCGCGACGCACGAGGGAGGCCGGCTGATGGGCGGGAAAGTGATCGGGGCGATCATCCTGGTGATCGCCGTCTTGCTGGGCGTGACGCTGCTCTTCAATGTGCTGCACGCGCTGATGGGCATGCTGATCTTCGCGGCCTTCGCGATCGCGCTGTTCCTGCTGGCCTCCAAGATGCTGCGGCACTCCCGCCGGTAGGCCGGTCAGCCCGCTGACCAGCCCGGGTCCCGCCCGGCCAGGGCGACCACGCGATCGAGCAGCGGCGCGCTGTCCGGCACCTGCCGCGACGGCCCGAACGCCACATCCGGGCCGGCCGGCGCGTCCGGGCTGGCGAACTGCGCCAGGAAGCTGTGCGCCGCGTCCAGCAGTTCCGGCGCGCAGCCGTACGGGCGGCCGGTCGCGCGCGCGATGTCCCAGCCGTGCACCACGAGCTCGTCGGCCACGGTGAGGCCGACCATCGCCGCTGGCGCGTCCATGCCCGCGATCCGGGTCATGCCGTCCCACGCCGCCGGGTCGCGCCAGGCCGCCGCCAGCGCGGCGAGGTCACGGGAGATGCGTGCCCGCCAGCCCGGCTCCAGCCGGGCTGCGTCCCCGGCCGGCGCCCCCTCGGTGAGCGGGCCAAAGTCCTTGCTGGCCGCGGCGGTGAACGCCAGCGCCAGCCCGCCCACGTGCTCGATCAGGTCACCCAGCGTGTAGGCGGGGCAGGGGGTGGGCCTGCCCAGCTCGCCGTCGGTGGTGCGGGTGACCAGGTCTGCCAGCTGCTGGGCCCCTGGCCCGAGGTCGACGATGTCCATGCCCTTAGGACGGCGGCCGGGCCGCGGACTCATCGCCGGCGCACCTGCCCGGCCGGGCCCGGTGCTGGCCTGCCCGCCGCCGCCCGGGTATTGATGACATGTGGAACCGGTCCGGGCGCTGCAGCTGATCGCCTTCCAGCTCGAACGGTCCGGTGCGCCGACCTACCGGGTGCGGGCGTTCCGCCAGGCCGCGCGCGTGCTGGAGAACCTGCCCGCCGGCGAGCTGGACCGGCGGCTGCGCGACGGCACGCTGCAGGCGCTGCCCGGGATCGGCCCGACCACCGCCGAGGTCATCACCCAGGCTGCGGCGGGTGAGGAACCCGGCTACCTCCGCAAGCTCGCCGGTGCGGCGCCAGCGGGCCCGCGCACCGCCCTGCGGGCGGCGCTGCGCGGCGACTGCCACAGCCACTCGGACTGGTCCGACGGGGGCAGCCCGGTGCGGGAGATGGCCGAGACCGCCCGGGAGCTGGGGCACGAGTGGATCGCGCTGACCGACCACTCCCCCCGGCTGACCGTCGCGCGCGGCCTGTCCGCGGAGCGGCTGCGCGAGCAGCTCGGCCTGGTGCGCCAGCTCAACGCCGAGCTCGCCCCGTTCCGCATCCTGACCGGGATCGAGGTCGACATCCTCGAGGACGGCACCCTGGACCAGGACGGCGACCTGCTCGCCGAGCTGGACGTGGTGGTGGCCAGCGTGCATTCGAAGCTGCGGATGCCCGCGGACCAGATGACCGCGCGCATGGTGGCTGCCGTCGCCAGCCCGCACGTGGACGTGCTCGGTCACTGCACCGGCCGCCTGCTCGCCGGGCGGGGCAGGCCGGAGTCACAGTTCGACCCCGGGGCTGTGTTCACCGCCTGCCGGGACCACGGCGTCGCGGTGGAGATCAACTGCCGGCCCGAGCGGCAGGACCCGCCCGACCCGCTGCTGCGCCTGGCAGCCGAGGCAGGCTGCCTGTTCGCCATCGACACCGACGCGCACGCGCCGGGCCAGCTCACCTGGCAGGACAGCGGGTGCGAGCGCGCCGAGGCGAACGGCATCGGGCCGGACCGGGTCATCAACACCCGGCCCGCCAGCGACGTCACCGCGCGGCGCTGAGCGGCGCAGACGGGAGAGTCATGCAGCGCACCCCCCAGGCCTACCGGCACGGCGAGCTGGCCATCGTGATCGACTGCTCAGACCTGGAGCGGTCAGCGCGCTTCTGGTCGGGCGTGCTCGGCTATGCGGCGGGCACCGCCACCGGCGGGCCGTACCGGGGCCTGCTCCCGGCGGACGGAACGGGCATCGAGGTGCTGCTGCAGCGGGTCCCCGAACCCAAAGCGGGCAAGAACCGGGTGCACCTCGACCTGCGCACGGCTGACCTGGCCGACGAGGTGGCGCGGATCCTGGGCCTCGGCGCAGCGCTGCTGACGGCGCAGCCGGTGGCGGAGGACGGCTGGCTGTGGCACATCCTCGCCGACCCGGACGGCAACGAGTTCTGCGTGCTCCAGCCCCCTGCCAGCCCGCGCTGACCAGCCCGGCCGGCCTTCTGCCGCCGGGAAACTCGCTGGCTGCCGGCAGGGACGTCCCGGCAGGATGGCGGGGATGAGGTCAGCCCTGGGCCCGCTGGGCAGCCGCAATTTCCGGCTGCTGCTCGCCTGCGACGTGATTTCCATCGCGGGAACGGGCATCGCCGTGGTCGCCGTCCCGTTCGCGGTACTGTCCATCGGCGGAACAGGCACCGACGTGGGCTACGTGGCGACCGGCGCACTGCTGCCGATGATCGCCTTCCTGCTGCTCGGCGGCGTGGTCGCCGACCGGCTGCCCCGCCACCGGGTCATCGTCGCGGCCGAGCTGGCGCAGGGCGCCGCCCAGGCCCTGTCCGCCGTCCTGGTGCTGACCGGGACCGCCCGGGTGTGGGAGCTGCTGCTGCTCGCCGCGGTGCGCGGTGCCGGCCTCGGCTTCTACTTCCCCGCCGCCACCGGCCTGCTGCCGCAGACCGTCCCCGCTGACCAGCTGGGCCAGGCCAACGCGATCGACCGGGCGGGCCGGAACTCCGCGCAGATCGGCGGCTACGCCTTCGGCGGCGTGCTGGTCGCCCTGCTCGGCCCCGGCTGGGGGCTGGCCGCCGACGCGGCCAGCTTCGGCCTGGCGGCACTGCTGCGGATCGGCATGCGCTTCCCGGCCGCCGGGCCGCGTGAGACGCCGGCCGGGGTGGTCCGGGAACTGCGCGAGGGCTGGCAGGAGTTCGTGTCCCGGCGCTGGCTCTGGTCGATCGTGCTGCAGTTCGCCGGGGTGGCCGCCGTTACCACCGCGACCGTCAGCGTGCTCGGGCCGGTGGTCGCCCACGAGAGCCTCGGCGGCGCCCGCAGCTGGGGGGCCATCATGGCCGCCTACGGCGCCGGCGGGGTCGCCGGGGGAATCGCCATGATCAGGTTCCGGCCCGCCCGGATGCTGCTGGCCGCGACCGTGGGCGTGCTGGTGTTCACGGTCCTGCTGTTCGCCCTGGCGGTCCCGCTGGCCGTGCCGCTCACCGCGGCTGCCGCGTTCGTGGCGGGCGTCAGCGCCGAGGTCTTCGCCGTCAACTGGAACACCACCATGCAGCAGGAGATCCCGCCCGCCGCGCTGTCCCGGGTCTCCAGCTACGACGCGCTGGGAAGCTTCGCCCTCAGCCCGGTCGGCACCATGGTCGCGGGGCCGCTGCTGGCGGCGTTCGGCGCCCGCTCCGTGCTGGCGGCCGGCGGGGTGCTCGTGCTCCTCCTCACCGGCGCGGTGCTGCTGGTCCCCGAGGTCCGGCAGCTGCGGCGGGTGACGTTCGCGCCGCAGGAGGTCCCCTGATCTCAGGCCGCTGACCGGGACGAATGGCCCTGCCGCCGCACCGCCGGGCGGGCGCGTACTGGGAGGAACAGACGCGGGGAGGGCCCCATGACACAGCGAGTCCCGAGGCGGGCGTGGCAGTCCCGCGCGGCTGGCCACCGGCCCCGGATCCTCATCGAAGACAGCCACCCGGCCCTGGCGATCTCCGACTTCTCCCTGTTCCAGCAGGCAGGCTTCGACGTCGCGGTCTGCTCGGGCCCGGGCCGGGACCCGGGCGACTGCCCCGTGCTGCACGGGCGGGAATGCGCGGCACTGGCCGGCGCGGACGCCGTTCTCCACAACCTCGACCCTGACACCGGCATCGCGAGCGCCATCCGCCAGCGGCACCCGGGCATCCCGGTGGTGATGGAGGTGCGCAGGCGTGCCGACGGCAGCCTGCCGCCGGTGCCAGAGGGCTGTGTCCCGCTGGTGTACCCGTGCTCGGTGAAAGGGCAGATCGACGCCCTGTGGCGGGTCATCACCGACCGGCGCCGCCAGGCCGCGTCCTGAGCTGCGCCACGCCCGCGCCGGACGGGTGCCGTACCGTCGGGTCATGGCGGCACCGCCGGTGGACCGTGAACTGCTGGACTGCGCGCTTTCGGTGGCCAGGCAAGGGGGTGACCTGGCAGCCGAGCGGTTCTTCGCAGCCGACTTCCGGACCAGCGTCAAGGCCGACGGCACCGAGGTGACCGACGCCGACCTCGCGGTCGAGGACCTGATCCGGGCCGGCCTGCAGCGGCACTGCCCGGCCGACGGTTTCTACGGCGAGGAGACGGGCGCCGCCGCGGGCTCCTCGGGCCGCCGGTGGATCGCCGACCCGATCGACGGCACGCTGTACTTCGCCCACCGGATCCCGCTGTTCCGCACCCTGCTCGCGTATGAGGACGAGCACGGCCCGGCCATCGGCATCATGTACCGCCCGGTCGGCCAGCAGATGATCTTCGCCGGCCGCGGCCTGGGCTGCTGGCTGCGCCTGGGCGGCGGGCCGGACCAGCCGCCGGTGCTGCGGCCGCGGACCAGCCTGCGGGAGGTCAGGGCCGAACTGGTCAACCCCGGCAGCTGGCACCCCGGGCTGCTGCTGGCGCTGCACCGCAGCGTCACCACCACCGGGTACCTGGGCGGCTTCGGCAGCCTGCTGACCGGCCTGCTGGACGCGGTGGTGATCGCCGGCTTCCCGATGGGCTACGAGGACCTCGCACCGCTGCCGGTGATCATGGCGGAGGCGGGCGGCCGGGTGACCGACCTGGCCGGCGGCCCAGTGCTGACCGGCCCCGGCACAGCGCTGGTGAGCACCGGGCACCGGCACGCCGAGCTGCTGAGCCTGGTGGCCGGGCTGCCCCACGGCCAGCAGCAGGCCTGAACCGCGCTGCCCGCTGGCGGCTGGCGGATGGCGGGCCGGGCAGTGGCCGGTCATGATGCCCGGATGGGCACTGACGGTGTGATCGGCTGGATCCGGGAAGTGGTGCTGGACTGCGCCGAGCCGTGGGAGCTGGCGCGGTTCTGGGCGGGGCTGCTCGGCGGCACGCCGGCCGAGTGGTATCCGGGCTGGGTCACCCTCGAGCCGCCGCCGCACGGACAGCGGCTGTCGTTCCAGGCGAGCAGCGCGCCGGTGGCCAGGGGCACGGCGCGGGTGCACTTCGACGTGCTGGTCGCCGACCTGGCCGCCGCCCACGACCGGGTGGTCGCCGCCGGCGCGGTGTTCACCGCCGAGCACGTGTCCCCGCGGCCCGGGCCCGGCGGGGAGCCGGCCCGCTGGCGCGTGTACGAGGACCCGGCCGGGCACGCGTTCTGCCTGGTCGTCCGCTGACGGCCGGCCGGCTGTCGGTGGCGGCGCTTACGCTCGCGGCATGCCCACTTTCGCTGTCACGATGGTGCACGGCCCGCACTGGGACCCGGACCGCCCGATCCGGGAGCAGGACGGCTGGGACGATCACGCGGAGTTCATGGACGGGCTGGTGGACGACGGCTTCGTCATCCTCGGTGGCCCGCTCGGCGGCGGCGAGCGGGCCGCCCTGCTCGCCGTCGAGGCGCCGGGGGAAGAGGAGATCCGGGCACGTCTGAGCGGGGATCCCTGGGCGCCGGCCGGGCTGCTGCGCGTCGGCGCCGTCGAGCCCTGGCCGCTGTGGCTGGACAGCCGCGCGCCGGTGCCGGAACGCTGAGCCTCTCCGCGATCAGTCCCAGCGCTGGGCGCTGGCGTCGCTGAACGAGCCGGCAGGCTCGGGGATCACGCAGAACAGCAGCCCGGCCGGGTCGCGCATCACCCACCAGGCGTGCACCTGCCGCACCCGCTCCGCACCGAGTGCCTCCAGCCTGGCGACCTCGGCCTCCAGGTCGTCGGTGTGGATGTCGAGGTGCACCCGGGCCTGCCCGCCGTCCAGCCGCTGGACGAGGAATCCCAGCCCGTCGCCGGGCAGGTCGGCGCCGTGATACTCCGGGTGCCGCTCGAAGCGGGTCAGCTGCACGCCGGTGGCCGCGCCCCAGAAAGCCAGCTCCCGATCATGCTCGCCGGCCGGGACGTCGATCACGATCTTGGTCACCCTGCTGTAGTGCGCCACCGGGCCAGGGTAGACCCGCTGTTACGCTCGCCCGGTGACACGGCAAGCTGTGCCCGCGTTCGTGCTGGCATCCGGGTCCCCGGGGCGGCTGCGGGTGCTGCAGCAGGCCGGGATCGACCCCGAGATCGTGGTCAGCGGCGCCGACGAGACGGCTGGGCCAGGGCTGGGCACGGCTGGCCTGGTCACGGTGCTGGCCGAGCGCAAGGCCGCCGCGGTCGCCGCACAGCGCCCGGATGCGCTGGTGCTGGGCTGTGACTCGCTGCTCGACCTGGACGGCGAGGCGCTGGGCAAGCCGGCCTCGCCTGAGCAGGCCGCCGCCATGTGGCACCGGCTCGCCGGGCGGCAGGCGACGCTGTTCACCGGGCACTGCCTGATCTCCCCCGGCGGCCGCCGGGTGCGGGACGTGGCCGCCACCGCGGTGCGGTTCGGGCGGCCCACCGGCGAGGAGCTGGCGGCCTACGTCGCGACCGGTGAGCCGATGCAGCTCGCGGGTGCGTTCAGCATCGAAGGACGCGGCGCGCCGTTCCTCGACGGCATCGACGGCGACGCGGGCAACGTCATCGGGCTCTCGCTGCCGGTGCTGCGGCGGATGCTCGCCGGGATCGGGCTGAGCATCACCGACCTGTGGCGCAGCACGGGCTGACACCGGCGCGGCCACTGCGGCGCGCCCGCGGCCGGCCCGGGCCCTACTTGCGGTGGGCGGCGAAGAAGCGCCAGATGACGCCGGTGGCGTTCAGGGCGGTGGACGGCGGGTCGAGGTGCAGGAGCCGCTGCACGAACGGCCTGGGAACCGACCCCGGCCACTGGTGGCCAGCCCCGGCCACGGTGATCAGCTCCACCGTGCGGCCGCCCGGGCAGCTCGCAACGGACGTTGTCACCGCCCCGGCGGTGGTCACCGACGGGGCGGCGCAGTGGTCGATGCCGCGCCAGGTGGCGTTGAGGGCGGGCACGGCCGGCCCGTCGATGTGCGCGACCCCGGCCCCGGGGCCGCCCTGGTACGGGATGTTCCTGTCGGCGGTGCCGTGGATGTGGATGACCGAGACCGGCGCCGGTGCGGGGCAGGGGCCGAGCTGGGTGGCGGCGACCGGCCCGATGGCGGCGAAGATCCTGGTGTCGCAGGCGAGGCGGTAGGCCATGATGCCGCCGTTGGAGATGCCGGTGGCGTAGATCCGCGCCCGGTCGACCGGGGTCTGGCGCTCGATGGCGGCGATCATCGCGGTGATGAAGCCGGTGTCGTCGGTGCCGGTGCGGGCGGGGGTGCCGCAGCACCCGCCGCCGGCGTTCCAGGCCCGGTTGAGCCCGTCCGGGTAGGCGACGAGGAACCGGCCCCGGTCCGCCTGGGCATCCCAGCGGTAGGAGCGTTCGGCCTGGCTGCCGCTGCCGAAGCCGCCGTGCAGCACCACGACCAGCGGCGCGGCGCCGGTCAGCCCGGCGGGCCGGTAGAGGCGGAAGGTGCGCGCCACGCCGCCGGCCGTGATGGTCTGCTCCGAGGAGCCGGCGGGCACCGCCGCCGCGGACGCGGCGGCGGACTCGGCGGGCGCGGAACCGCCGGCCGCCGGCCCGGCGCCAGCGGGTCCCTGCACCGGCCTGCACGCGGTCAGCGCCATCGTGAGCACGCCGCCGGCGGCGGCAGCGGCGCGGATCCTGGCGGGCGCCCGCCGCCCGCGATTCAGCCTCATGCGGCGGAGCCTAGGCGGGCTGCCCGCGCCGGCTGCCCGGTCCCGGCGAATCCCCGGCAACACCCCAGCGCTTTCCCAGGATCCTTACCGGTCCCCCGGGCCGGGGGATCCCGCGGCCTTCGCTGTCACCGGGCACAGGTCCCGCCGGAAGGGACTTTCGGCCCTGCGCGCCGGCCAGCGGGAAGCGATGGTATGGAGGTGCAGGGAGGGACCCCGGCAGGACGCGGGGATGCGGGATGGTAACCCGCACACCACGCAATCTGGATCCGCGAGAAGCCGGATCGGGGCCCCTCCCTCTAGCGTGCCCGCCAGGCCCGGGCAGCTGGGTCCCGGGAGCGCGGCCGGGTCAGTCGGGGACGAGCGCCTCGTTCCAGCCGTGCACGTGCCAGGACTGGACCACGCCATTCAGGACGAAGGGGTCGCCCGCGGCGAACTCCTCCGCGGCTGCCCGGGTCCGGAAGACCGACATCGCCCCGTCCTGCTGCGGGTCCTCGAACGTGCCGAGCATGAGCAGGTCACCGCGTGCGTGGAACGCCTCGTACCAGGCCTTGTGCGCGGCGAAGTGCGCCGGGGCCTTCGCGCGGACGTCATCGGCGGACTTGTAGAACAGCACGTATTTCACCAGCTCAGCTTCGCACGCCTCAGCGGCTGGCGAGCGCGGCACCCAGCCGGCGGACGATCTCCGTCAGGACCGGCCGCGGGGTGGCGAAGTTGAGCCGGATGTGCCCCCTGCCCGCCTCGCCGAAGGCAGGGCCGTCGTTCACCATGACCCTGGCCTTGTCCAGGAAGAACTCGCCGGGGCTGTCGCCCAGGCCGAGCGGCCGGCAGTCGATCCAGGCCAGGTACGTCCCCTCGGGCGGCTGGTACCCAGCGCCGGGCAGGTGCCCGGCCAGCAGCTCCGCCAGCAGCACCCGGTTGCCGTCGAGGTAACCGACCACGTCAGCGAGCCAGCCGCCGCCCGACGCGAACGCGGCCGTGTTGGCGCGCACGCCGGGGGTGCTCGCGCCGTGCTCGGTCAGCCTGCTCACGGCGGCCCAGGCCTCGGCGTCCTGCTCGCTGGTGAGGATGATCTGCGCGCACTTGAGGCCGGGCAGGTTCCAGCCTTTGGAGGCCGACGTCGCGGTGATCGCCTGCGCCGCCGCCCGGGCGGAGACCGAGGCGTAGGGGATGTGCCGGTGACCGGGGTAGACCAGCGGTGCGTGGATCTCGTCGGCGAAGACCCGGCCGCCGTGCCGGGCCACGACCTCCGACACCGCGGCCAGTTCGGCACGCGTGTACACGCGGCCGACCGGGTTGCACGGGTTGCACAGGATCAGCAGGTGGCCGCCGGCCCGGAAGGCCGCGTCGATGCCGTCCAGGTCGAGCACGAGCCGTCCGTCCTGCGCGGCCATGGGCACCTGGATGATCTCCCGGCCGAGCAGCGGCGGCACGCTGAGGAACGGCATGTACGCGGGGGTGGGCAGGATCACCGGGCTGCCCGGCCGGGAAAAGACGGTGATCGCCGTTTCCAGGCCCTTGATGACGTCGGCCATCGGCCGGATCCGCTCGGCCGGCACGTCCCAGCCGTGCTGTTCGCGCAGCCAGGTGGCGCAGGCCTGGGCCATCCCGTCGACCGCGGCCGGGGACAGGTAGCCGTAGTCGCGCCGGGCGATCACGTCCCGCAGGGCCGCCTCGACCGCGGGCGCGGTCCCGAAATCCATCTCGGCGACGAACGCGCCGAGCACGTCCGGGCCGGCGTAGGTCCACTTCAGGCCGCCCCGGCTCCGCAGTTCCCGGACGGAGACCCGGTCCTGGGCGGCGGAGAAAGCGGTCACCGGCCGGAGCATACCGGCGCGGGCCAGTGGCCGTAACCCGGCAATCCCTACCGGCGAAAGGGGGAAAAATGCGCCGGACCGGCTCCGCATTCGGGGCGGCCGTAAAGGCGATAGTTTCGCGGCGCTCCGGCGGAAAGTTCCCCTTATCCGGCTGTTTGCGTTCATAATGCTGCCTTGGGAACTGCCCGGCACGGGGGAGCGATTGCAGGAGATCAAAGGCGGCTGGCGCTTCGTGCTGCGCGGACGTGACGCAGGCAGCGGCGCTTCCGATCTGGCACTCCGCAGGCTTACCAGCCGATTTGCAATTGCGCTGCGGCTGTTCAGCGCAATCGCATTTGCGGTCGCCGGGCCGCTGGCCGCGACCGGCCCGGTTTCCGCTCCCCCGCTCGCCGCCGTGCTGGCCGTTCTTTGCGGATGGTCGGTGATATTCGCGTGGCTGGTGTGGCGCAGAGGGCTAATCGCGCCGCTGGTGCTCGCCGACGCCGCCGTGATTCTCGCGCTGCTTTCCGTGCACCAGCGGGTCGTGCCGGCCGCGGTCATCGCCGCCGGCACCACCTGGATGCTGCCGCTCGCGAGCACCGTGGTCTTCATCGCCCAGCTGGCGTTCCCGCCGGTGGCGGGGGTGCCGCTGGGCCTGGCGGTGACGGCGGTGTACGTGGCCACGGTGCCGCGGCCTGCCGACGCCCCGTTCCTGGTGCTGCAGACGGTGCTGACGGCGGCCATGATGGCGCTGGTGCGCGGCGGCGGGCGGAGCGCGGACGCCCTGCTCGCCCAGCGGCTGCAGGCGGAGCAGGAACTGCTCGCGGACCAGGCACGCCGCGCTGACCAGCGGGAGCAGTACCGCCAGCTGCACGACACCATCCTGTCCACGCTGACCATCACCGGGTCCGGGACGTATCGCGGGCCGTCCCCCGTGCTGGCCGCCCAGGCCGCCCGGGACCTGCTGGTGCTGCGCGCGCAGCCAGCGATGCCGGGCGCCCCGGCCGTGGCGGCCGCCGCGCGCGGCGGCGCGCTGGGGGCGGGCGCGGCGGCCGCCGCTCCGCTCCGGGTGCGGGTGTCGGACGCCCGGGCCGGCACGGTGCCGGCGCCGGTGGCCGAGCGGTTCGCCGAATGCGCGGGCGAGGCCCTGCGGAACGTGCTCCAGCACGCCGGGGTGCCCGAGGCCGAGGTGCGGGCGCGGCAGGAGGACGGCCGGCACGTGGTGGAGGTGATCGACCACGGGCAGGGCTTCGACCCGCGGGCGGTCCCCCGCGCGCGGCGGGGCATCCGGGAGTCCATCCGCGGCCGGATGGCGGCCGCGGGCGGCACCGCGTCGGTGTCCAGCGAACCGGGCGCCGGCACCACGGTCACCCTGCGGTGGCCGGCGTGACCGCCCCCGGGCCACTCACCACGGCGCAGTCCCGGCTGCTGGCCGCCCGGTACGCGCGGGCGCTGGACATCGCCGCCGTGGTCGCCGTGGCGGGCTGGCACCTGGCCGGCGCGGGCAGTGAGCTGGCCGCCTACCTGGGCCAGTACCGCTCGCCCGTGGCCATGGTGACGGCGTGGCTGCTGCTGGCCGCCGCCATCGCCGCCGGGGCGGTGCTGCTGCTGCGCGGCTGGCACGGCGCCTGGCCGGCCTGGGCGCTGGCCGTGACGGCGATCGTGATCAGCACCGCGGTCGCCGCCGCCTGCCCGCCCAGCCGGATGATCCAGACCGACTGGGCCTGGGGCACCGCCGGCTGGATCGGGGTGCTGGTGCTGCTGCGCCGCCCGCTGCCCGAGCTCGGGGCGTTCCTGTCCCTGGAGGCGCTCGCCACCCTCGCCGTGCTCACCCGGGACGGGCTGCACCGCGGCAGCCTGGCCGGGTTCATCACCGTGCTGGCCGGGTCCATCGGCATCCAGCTGGCGGTCGCGGTGGCGGCGCGGGCGCTGAACGTCCCCGCCCGCCAGGCCGCGGAGGCCGCCACCCGGCAGGCCGAGGTCGCGACCAGGCGGGCCATCGCGGACAGCGTGCGCACCGCCCGGCAGGCCCGCTGGGCCGCGCTGCACGAGACGGTCGAGCCGCTGCTGCGCCAGCTCGCGGACGGGACCGCCGACCCCGGCGACCCGGCGGTCCGGCACAGCTGCGCGGTGGCGGCCGCCCGGCTGCGGCGGCTGTTCGCCGAGAGCGACGACGTGCCCGACCCGCTCGTCCACGAACTGCACGCCTGCGCCGACATCGCGCAGCGCCGCGGGGTGGCGGTGGACATCGAGACCGCGGCGGCGGTGCCGGCCTGCCCGGCCGGGATCCGGCGGGCCGCCACCGACCTGGCCATCGGCGTGCTGGCCGCCGCCCGTTCCCGGGCCCGGATCACCGTCACCGGCGCCGGGGACGGCTTCGTCATGGGCCTGCTCGCCGACGCGCCGGCCGGCGTCCCGCTGCCGGAACCGGGCAGCGGCCTGGAGGTCAGCCGGGAACGTGACGGCGCGGATGTATGGGTGGAGGCACGGTGGAACGTGCGGTGACCGTCACCATCGTGGAGGATCACCCGGTGGTGGTGGAGGGCATGAGCTCGTGGATCAACTCCGACCCGGGCCAGCGGCTGCTCATCACCCGGGTGGTCCCCGACCTCGCGAGCCTGGCGGCGGCCCAGCCGGCGGCGGACGTCCTGATCGTGGACCTGGAGCTCGGCGGGCGGCTCGTCACCCACGCCCTGCCGGCGCTGGTCGCGGCCTGGCGGCGGGTGGTGGTGTTCTCGGCGCACACCGAGCCGGGCCTGATCCTCGACGTGCTCGACGCGGGCGCCTGCGCCTACGTGACCAAGGACGAGGGCCGGGAGTTCCTCATCGAGGCGGTGCTCGCGGCCGCCGCGGACCGGCCCTGCGTGACCCGGTCGCAGGCCCGGGCGATCCTGTCCGACGGCCGTCCCGCCCGCCCCGCGCTGTCCCCCAAGGAGCGCGAGGCGCTGCTGCTGTGGTTCCAGGGCATGTCCAAGGCCTCGGTGGGCCGGCGCATGGCGATCAGCGAGAACACGGTCCGCCAGTACATCGACCGGGCCCGGGTGAAGTACGCGGCCGCCGGGCGGGCCGCGCCCACCAAGGACGCGCTGCTGGCCCGGGCGATCGAGGACGGCCTCATCAGCCCCGGCGACATCAGCCAGTACACCTCCTACGCCGCGCAGCCGGACCAGCCGCCGCCGGGACCGTGACCCCCAGCCGGGGGTCACGACCGGACATTCCGCCCTGGGGCATGCTGGCGTGACGGGCCCGCGGCCTGCCCCGGGGTTTCCGGGGGTATCCCGGGACAGGCTGCCCCCACCGGGGCAGGGTGACGGCCGCCTGGCGCATGGCGGGCCATTCCCGGTGATCTTTCCGTCATACGGAAATCGTTGACACTATCGTCGGAACTTCTTAGCGTGACTGGCAGCCTGCCGTGTCCCTGCCGGGAAGCGAGGCGATGCCCATGGCCGGAATCGTCATCGGAATCGCCTCCTCGCACACGCCGCAGCTCAGTTCCGGGGTTGAATTCTGGCCCGATCACGCCGAGCGTGACCGGCGCAATCCCCTGCTGCTGGGCACGGACGCCGAGTACCACACCTATGACGAGCTGCTTGCCACCGCCGACCCGGCGCTCGCCGGCGAGCTCGGCCCAGCCGTCTGGGACGCCAAGTACGCCCGCTGCCAGGACGCCATCGGGGTGCTCCGCGCGCGGCTGGCGGCCGCGCAGCCCGACGTCGCCGTGGTGATCGGTGACGACCAGCAGGAACTCTTCCGCGACGACGGCATCCCCGCCTTCGCGTGCTTTCTCGGTGACGAACTGGTCGACATGCCGCCCGCGCCCGCCGACCTGGCCCGCATCCCCAAGGGCATCGTGGCGGCGATGTGGGCGGCCCACGCCGCGCAGCCGGAGGCCCATCCGGCCTGCCCCGGGCTGAGCGCGCACCTGGCCGGGTCGCTGACCGAGGCCGGCTTCGACCTGCTGGCGTTCTCCCGGCAGCCCGAGGGCCGCAGCCTGGGCCACGCGTTCACCTTCCCCCGCTACCGCCTCGGCCTGCCCGCCACGACGCCGGTGACGCCGGTGTTCGTCAACACGTACTACCCGCCGAACGTGCCATCGGCGGCCCGCTGCTACGACCTGGGCGCGGCGATCCGGGCGGCGGTGCACAGCTGGCCGGAGCCCGCCCGGGTGGCCGTCGTCGCGACCGGCGGGCTGAGCCACTTCGTCGTGGACACGGCCCTGGACCAGCGCGTGCTCACGGCGATCGGCCAGGGCGACGCCGCCGCCCTGCGGGCACTGACCCGGCGGCAGCTCCGTTCCGGCACCTCGGAAATCCTCAACTGGATCGTGGCCGCAGGGGCGCTGGCAGGCCAGCCCGCCACCGTCGTGGACTACGTGCCCGGCTACCGGACCCCGGCAGGCACCGGCGCCGGCATGGCCTTCGCCCACTGGGGCCCGTGACCGGCCCGACCGCTGACCGAGAGGAGACCCGCGCCCGTGTATGAGGACATTCCGGTGCTGGACGTGCACGGCCATGTGTCCGTGCCGCAGTCGGCCAACTCGCTGCTCGTGTTCATGATGGGCTCGAACACGCCGGCCGCCAGCCCGATCGGCCGCCCGCCCGCCGGCCCGTTCGCGGTGCCGGAGGAGGATTTCCGGGCGGCGGCGCAGCGGCACGTGGACTATCTGGACGAGCGGGCGATCGACGTCCAGGTCATCGGCCCGCGGCCGTTCCTCACCATGGGCTGGATGGAGGAGCACCTGATCCCGGCGTGGGCCCGCTACGTCAACGACATGATCCACCAGCAGTGCACGTCCTTCCCGGACCGCTTCCTCGGCGCCTGCCAGCTCCCGCAGGTCTCCGGCGCCCCGGACCTGTCCAGCTGCCTGGACGAGCTCAACCGGTGCGTCAGCGAGTACGGGTTCGTCGCCGCCTACGTGAGCCCGGATCCGGCCGGGCAGCGCACCACCCCGGGCATGCACGAGCCGTACTGGTACCCGCTGTACGAGCGGTGCGAGGAACTCGCGATCCCTAATCAAGTTGTGGTACCGGCGGATTCGCCCGCGACCACACTGGCCGACCTGCGCGGCAAGGTGGTCTCGACCAGTATCGGATCCGCGGCGCACGGCATGCTCGCCACCGGACTGTCCGATGCGGGAATGTCGCCGTCCGAGGTGAAACTGCTGGGCCAGGACCCGCCCGTCGGGGCCGCCGCGCTGACCGGCGGCCAGGCAGCGGCGCTGGCTCAATTCGTCCCCTGGCCCCAGGCGCT
>JBLMWU010000197.1:0-5443 GCA_050257395.1 Gemmatimonadota bacterium
TGCGTGCGGCCGTGCTGCGCCAGCACGGCCGTCCGCCCGAGTACGGGTCACACCCCTCGCCCCGCCGCGGGCCGGGCGAGGCGCTGATCCGGGTGACCGCCGCCCCGGTCAACCCGCTCGACCTGCTCTGCGCCTCCGGGACGTCGTACTTCGGGCCACCCGCCCTGCCCTACGTGCCCGGGGCGCAGGGGGCCGGGACGGTCGCCGAGGCGGACGGGCTGCCGGCGGGGCAGCGGGTGTGGTTCAGCAGCACGGCGGGCATGCGGCCCGGCGACGGCGCCATGGCCGAACTGTGCGTGGTGCCCGAAGCCGCGACCATCCCGCTGCCCGACGGCGTCGGCGACGACCTCGCCGCCGCGCTCGGGCTCTCCGCGGTCGCCGCCTGGATGGCGCTGACCTGGCGCGGCCAGCTCCGCGAGGGCGAGCGTGTCCTCGTGCTGGGCGCAAGCGGCACGGTCGGCCAGGTGGCGGTGCAGGCCGCCCGGCTGCTCGGCGCGGCCCGGGTGGTGGCGGCGTGCCGCGACGGCCATGGCCGGGCCCGGGCGGCCGAACTCGGCGCGGACGCGGTGGCGGGCCTGTCCGGCGACGACGCCGGGCAGATCGCGGCGCGGCTCGCCGAGGCGGCGGCAGGCCCCGTGGACCTGGTGATCGACCCGGTCTGGGGCGTGCCCGCCGAGGCCGCCGCGTGCCTGCTCGCGCCGGACGGGCGCCTGGTGAACCTGGGCTCCGCAGCGGGCACGCAGGCCAGCTTCAGCTCCGCCACCCTGCGCAGCGGGACGCTGGCCATCCTCGGCTACACCAACAACATGCTGAGCGGCGAGCAGCGGGCCCGCGCCATGCACGAGGTCCTCACCCACGCCGCGGCAGGCCGGCTCACCACTGATCTGGAGATCATGCCGCTGGACAAGGCCGCGGAAGGCTGGTCCAGCTGCGGTCAGGCGCCTCACCGGCGCGCAGTCCTCGTTCCCTGAAAAAGAAAACCGGTGGACCGGGCGCGCACCCGGCCCACCGGCCAAACAACCCACCCACCATCCAGTGAGTAAGGCAAGAAGGAGTCTAGCTGTGCAGCCAAGACCCACCCGGCTGCGGCGCCTGCGCCGCAGCAGCGCAGCCGTGGCGGCGGTCGCCACCGCGGCCATCGCCCTCGCCGCCTGCGCCAGCTCCGGCGGTTCGTCCTCGTCCTCGTCTTCGGGCAGCAGCGGCAAGGCGCTGAGCATCGCCTACCTGTCGTTCGCCGTCGAGAACAGCTACGACGCCCCGATGCTGGCGGCGGCGCAGGCCACCGCGGCCGCCAACAACGCCACGCTGAAGGTCTTCGACGCCAACAACAACCCGCAGACCCAGTACTCGCAGCTGCAGGACGTCATCAACTCCGGTCAGTACCAGGGCATCATCGTCCAGCCGATCTTCGGCACCGGCCTGATCAGCCTGGTCAAGCAGGCCATCGCCAAGGGGATCAAGGTCGTCAACATGGACCAGATCCTCGGCCCGGACCTGTCCACCGACAAGCCGCAGGTCCCCGGGCTGTCGGCGAACGTCACGTTCGTGCCCACCGAGATCGGCACCAAGCTCGGCAACCTGGTGGTGCAGGCCTGCAAGGCGAACAACCTCACCCCCTGCAACGTCGGCTACCTGTACGACATCAAGGCCTCCGCGCTCGACGTGGCGATCCACGGGGCGTTCATGAAGGCGATCGCCGCCGACTCCGGCGTCAAGATCGCCGCGGAGGGGCAGAGCTTCTTCAGCCCCACCCAGGGCCTGACCGCCGTGCAGAACATGCTGCAGGCCAACCCCAAGCTGAACCTCGTCGTCGGCTCTGACCAGGGCATCGAGGGCGGCGTCCAGGCCGTCACCGCCGCCCACAAGACCGGCAAGGTGATCCTGGTCGGCTACGGCGCCAGCGCCGCCGCCCTGTCCGGGGTCGCCTCCGGCGCCTGGTACGGCGACGTGGCCCAGGCCCCCGCCAGTGAGGGCCGGCTGGCCGTCGCGGCGATGGTCAAGGCCCTGCGCCAGGGCAAGAGCAGCGGCGGCATCGACCCGGTCGCCGGGCTGCCCAACAACGGCATCGTCACCAAGGCGAACGCCAGCCAGTTCACCGCTGAGTGGCCGGGCTGACGGTGCCTGAAGATCCTGGCCTCCAGGGCGCGCACGTCGAGCTGCAGGACGTCTCCAAGTCCTTCGGCGGCGCGCGCGCCCTGGAGGAGGTCAGCCTCCGGATCGCCCGCGGCAGCATCCACGCCCTGGTGGGCGAGAACGGCGCGGGCAAGTCGACCCTGGGCAAGATCATCTCCGGGGTCATCGCGCCGGACCACGGCCAGCTGCTGATCAGCGGGCAGCCCGCCCGCTTCCACGCGCCGCGGGAGGCGCTCGCCCGCGGGATCGTGCTGATCGCCCAGGAGATGTCGATCGCGCCCGCGCTCACGGTCGCCCAGAACGTCTTCCTGGGCACGGAGCCGCGCCAGGGCGGTTTCCTGAACCGGCGCGAGCTGCGCCGGCGCTACCAGAAGCTGGCCGGCGACGCGGGCTTCGAGCTGAGCGGGGACGCGCCCGCGGGCGGCCTGCGCACCGCCGACCAGCAGAAGGTGGAGATCCTGCGGGCGCTGGCCCGGGACGCCGAGCTGATCGTGATGGACGAGCCCACCGCGGCCCTCGGCCAGCCGGACGTGGTCCGGCTGCACGAGGTGATCCGCGGGCTCGCCGCGGCCGGCACCACGGTGGTGCTGGTCTCCCACTTCCTGCACGAGGTGCTCGAGCTCGCGGACACCATCACGGTGCTGCGGGACGGCCGGGTGGTGCGCACCGCGCCCGCTGCGCAGGAGACCGAGGACACGCTGCTCAGCGCCATGCTGGGCCGCTCGCTGGGGGCGACCTTCCCGGCGAAGCAGCTCGTCACGGATGAGGCGCCGCCGGTCCTGTCGGTCACCGACCTGCGCGCGCCGGGCGTGCACGGCGTGTCGCTGCAGGTGCGGGCCGGGGAGATCGTCGGCATGGCCGGGCTAGTCGGGGCCGGCCGCACCGAGCTCGCCCGCGCGCTCTACCGGGCCAGCCGGTCCACCGCGGGCACGGTCCGGGTGACCGGCGGGTCCGCGCCCGGCGCCGGGCACGAGCCGGGTTCCCGGTGGCGCCCCGGCCACCCCCGGGAGGCGCTGCGGGACGGGGTCGCCATGATCCCCGAATCGCGCAAGGAACACGGGCTGCTGCCCGGCCGCTCGATCACCGAGAACGTCAGCTTGGCCAGCTTGGCCCAGCTGAGCCGGCTGGGGCTGGTGCGCCGCCGGGCGGAGCGGCAGGCGGTCGGGCAGGTGCTCGGGCAGGTCGCGGTGCGCGGGCCGGGCCAGGCGGCGCCGGCCGCCACGCTGTCCGGCGGCAACCAGCAGAAGCTGCTGTTCGCGCGGGTGCTGCTGCGCCAGCCGCGGCTGCTGATCGCCGACGAGCCCACCCGCGGCGTGGATGTCGGCGCCAAGCGGGCCATCTACGACCTGCTCGCCTCCCTCGCCGCCGGCGGCCTCGGCGTGCTCATCATCTCCTCCGACATCGAGGAGGTCCTCGGCCTCGCCCACCGGGTGCTGGTGATGCGGGGCGGCCGGATCGCGGCCGAGCTGAGCGGCGGCGACATGACCGAAGCAGCAATTCTCGGGGCGGCCTTCGGGGCCGCCGAAAGAGGTGCCTGAACCATGAACCAGCCGGACGTGACCCCGGCGCCCGCGGAGGGAACAGGAGAGACGTCCCCCCCGGCTGACACCAGCGCGGCGGCGGGTTCCGCAAGCACGCCCACCGGCCCGGCGGGGCGCACGTTCCCCTCGCTGCGGCTTCCGGGCGGCCTGACCGGCCGCCTGCGCACGGCGGGGATCGCCATCCCCTTCCTGATCCTGTTCATCGTGCTGTCGGTGGCCAGCGGCCCGTTCTTCCAGACGAGCAACCTGCTCAACATCCTCGACCAGCAGGCCTCAACCCTGATCATCGCCGCGGCCGGCACCCTGGTGCTGATCGCCGGCGGCATCGACCTGTCGGTCGGCGCGACCTACGCGCTGGCTGGCGTGACCGCGG
Organism: Gemmatimonadota bacterium; assembly: GCA_050257395.1. GTDB lineage: Bacteria > Actinomycetota > Actinomycetes > Streptosporangiales > Streptosporangiaceae > JAIRTY01. The sequence goes on from JBLMWU010000197.1 coordinate 4,048, forward strand.
CCGAGCTGGCCCAGTCGGCACCGCCCGCGCTCGCCATCCTGGCGGGCATCGGAGTCGGGCTGCTGGTCGGCCTGGTGAACGGCATCGTCGCGACGATCCTGCGGATCAACGCGCTGATCGCCACGCTCGCCATGTCGTTCGTGGTCAGCGGCCTGGCCAGCCTGGTCACCGGCGGGAACCTGATCATCCTGTACAGCCACCCGTCCTTCGGGAACCTGGCGAAGACCTCGGTCCTCGGGGTGAACACCTCCACCTGGGCGATGGTCGTCGCGGTGCTCGCGCTCGGGGTGCTGCTGACCCGCACGGCGGCCGGCCGGTACATGTTCGCGGCCGGCAGCAACGCCGAAGCGGCGCGGCTGGCCGGGGTCCGGGTGCAGCAGATCCGGATCATCACCTTCGTGCTGAGCGGCGGCGCGGCCGCGCTCGGCGGCGTCATCGACGCCTCCCGGGTGCTGAGCGCGCAGGCGTCCAACGGCGAGACCGCGCTCACGTTCACCGTGCTGGCCGGCATCGTGGTCGGCGGCACCAGCATCCTGGGCGGCGAGGGCGGCATCTGGCGGACCGTGATCGGGGTGCTGTTCATCGCACTGATCGGCAACGGGTTCGACCTGCTGGGCCTGAACCCGCTGTACGAGCAGATCACCCTGGGCGTGATCCTGCTGATCGCAGTCGGCAGCGACGCCTGGTCCCGCCTCCGCGCGACCTAACTGGGCCGCCGTCTGAGCGGCAGCAACCCTGTCCTGGTGGATATGAAGTGGGAGCCTCAGCTGCCGGTCCGCAGGAGCTGGGACACCCGCTGGGGTGACACGTTCAGCACCTTGGCGATGTCACGACCGGACAGCCCGGCTTGCCGCAGCCGCCGGGCGGCGGCCCGTGATTGTGCGGCTGCTTCCCGCTGCGCCCGGTCCGCGGCGCTGACGGCCTCCCGGGCTGCGCGGGTCTCCGCATCGAGTCCCCCGCCTATCTCCGGGGTGATCGTCACCGCGAACGAATCCAGAGGGAGGTCCTCCCGGCGGGCGATCAGATCACGGGCCATCTCCTCGGAATCCCAGAGCGTGTGCGACTGGGTAACACCGACACCCTCGATGTGCAGTTCCCAGCGCTTGGCGCGAACCTGGTAGGTCTTCGCTGCCGCTGGCTCTTGCCGGTTCGGGGACGTGTCCTGGCTGGAGATCACGTCCAGCCCCGCTGGTCATGGGTGAGCTTGTCGTCGGCGTCGGCGATGTGCTCCAGCAGTCGGCCAGGGTGGTCGCCGTGGGTGAGTGCCCCGTCTCCTAACCGGCGGGCGCACCAGATGATCCCCTGATCGGTGGTGGTGACGGTCCAGGCTTCCCATCGTGGGGCGATGGAGTGCCGGACGCGGCGCAGGGCTTCGCCGGTGGGCAGGGCGGCCCAT
>JBLMWU010000198.1:0-17330 GCA_050257395.1 Gemmatimonadota bacterium
TGGTCTCCACGTCCTTGGCGATCTTGGCGAGCTCCTCCGTCACGGCACCGACGGCGGCCTCGATGCCCCGCTTGAGGGCCATCGGGTTCGCTCCGGCCGCGACGTTGCGCAGACCCTCGCGGACCAGTGCCTGAGCCAGGACCGTCGCCGTGGTGGTGCCGTCACCAGCCACGTCGTCGGTCTTCTTGGCGACCTCTTTGACCAGCTCGGCGCCGATCTTCTCGTAGGGATCTTCGAGCTCGATCTCCTTGGCGATGGACACGCCATCGTTGGTGATCGTGGGAGCGCCCCACTTCTTCTCGAGCACCACGTTACGGCCCTTGGGGCCGAGGGTTACCTTCACAGCGTCGGCGAGCTGATTCATGCCGCGTTCGAGGCCGCGCCGGGCGTCCTCGTCGAACGCGATCATCTTGGCTGCCATAGGCTCCAGTCCTCCCGGAACTTTGTGGCCGTGCACGGATCGAGCCGACGCCCGCGACGGCCGGCCCCGGGCGGACAGTCCTGTCCTGCCGCCAGCGAGGCCTCATCGCCCCGATCCCGCCTTGGCGTTGTCACTCTCAGACGGAGAGTGCCAACGACTTGTTTAGCACTCTCGCCCTGAGAGTGCAAGCTGGTCCGGGCAGGCGGCGGCACGCTTCCCCGTAAGCCGGGCGTCAAGTTGAGAGCCGCCGGCGGGCACGGTATAACCGGTGGTATGTCTCCCACGGAGAAGCTGGCGATCAGCCTCCCCAAGGATCTGATCGACAAGCTGCGCCGGGCCAGGGACGAAGGCCGGATCGAATCGGTCTCCGGGTATATCGCCGACCTGCTGCGGCGCGAAGACGACTGGCGGGACGCGCGCACCACCCTTGACCGCATCTTCGAGCGCTGCCCGGGCCCGGAGGACAAGCATTACGCATGGGCGCGGCGCGCCCTGGGCGTCAGCCCTAAGCCCGCCGCGTGATCGGCGGCCGCATCCTCGATACCAGTGCCCTGGTGGAAGCCGCCCGGGGTACGCCGTACATGCAGGCGCTGCTCTACATCAGCCACGAGCACCTGATCACGCTGGTGATCCCGGCCCCGTGCCTGGCCGACGCGCTGGCCGGGCTGGACGACCCGGAGCAGCAGGCCCGCCTGTTCGACCTGCTGCGCTCGCCGATGGCGCGGGTGGCCCATTTCGGGGCGGCCGAGGCGACCGGCACCGGGCTGCTGCGCTCCGGGGCCCGGCCCGCGCGCGCCTCCACCGGCGCCGCGCACGCCGCCTACCTGGCGGCCAGCCGGGGCTGGCCGGTGGTCAGCGCCCGCCCGGGCCCGATCCGGGCCATGCACCCCGATGTGGTGATCGAGCCGCTGCCCTGACCGGGGCCGCCACCCGGCCCCGCCGCGATCGGGCCCGGTGCCCGGGTACGGCACGGCCTGCCGGCGCGGCGTGCGGGCATGGCGGCAGGACGGGGCACCTGGGTTCTCCCGCCCGCCCCGGCACGTGCCCGCCGGAGCCGGTCCCGCCTGCTGCGGGGCAGACGGGGACCCAGCGGTCGCATCCTGCGCGCGGGAAGTGTTCCCGCCCTCTGCGGGGCGGCGGATGCCCAGCCGGCGGCAGTGCCGGGGGCTGGCGGCCGGACCCGGGCCCGGAACCGGGCTTCAGTTCCCGGTGGCGGACGGGACCGGCGCCAGGAACCCGGGCGGCTGTGCCCGGACCCGGCGGTCAGGGGAAGGCTCAGACAGCGCGGACAGCCTCGGCCTGCGGGCCGCGGTCGCTCTGCATGATGTCGAATTCGACCCGCTGGCCCTCTTCCAGGGTGCGGTAGCCGTCCATCTGGATGGCCGTGTAGTGCACGAACACGTCCCTGCCATTGTCTACGGCGATGAACCCGTAGCCCTTATCCGGGTTGAACCACTTCACGGTGCCCTGAGCCATTGCCCAACAACTCCCTAACTACGCTCGGGCTTGGGGTCCCGCCCTTGCTCTCGCGGGCCCTTCGATCGCAGCGCGCTAGACGTCGGGCAAGAGTCCTTGCCGTTCTCGCCGACCGGACAGCGACCGCCTAAGACCATACCCCTTGCGACACGCGAGCGTGACCTGTTACTCCCTGAATGAAGTCACGCGAGTGGCGTTACGCCCCAGTAACCAGAGGCGTATCAAGGACACCAGGCTACGAAAGGGACAGAAGGGCGGCCGCGGCACCGGTGCTACGTGCGGAAAATCCCCGCCAGGAGAGCCTCAGCCGCCCGCCACCGCCGGGATCACCGATACCCGGGATCCGGCCGGAACGGGCGTATCGAGCCCTTCGGCGAACCGCACGTCCTCGTCCCCCACATACACATTGACGAACCGCCGCAGATTGCCGGCCTCGTCAACAATCCTGCCGCGGATACCCGGATAGGTGACGTCAAGACCGGCAATCACCTCACGGAGCGTGCCCGGATCGGCGGTCACTTCAGCCGAACCGCCGGTATAGGTCCGCAGAATTGTCGGTATACGGACAGAGACACTCATCCGGGTCTGCCTCTCCTCGGTGAATAAATGAACAATCGGTGACGGGAGCGCGGAAACCCTCCCGGGCGGGCCGGGCGCTGGCTGCCGCCGCCCGGCCGCCGCCCGCACCCGGCCGGTGCGGCTCAGCCGGCCCGGAGGTCCGGCAGGGCGCTCTCGAACTCCTCGAAGGCCGCCAGCGTGGGCCGGATCGCCGCTGGCGCGGCCGCGTCGGCCACCGCGTCGAGCGTCTTGAGGCCGTCCCCGGAGTTGATGATGACCGTCTCGGCGTCCGGGTCGAGCTGGCCGGATGCCAGCAGGCTGCGCAGCACCCCGAGGGTGACGCCGCCCGCGGTCTCCCCGAAAATGCCCTCGGTCCGCGCGAGCAGCTTCATGGCGCTGACCACCTCGCCGTCGCTCACGTCCGCGACCACGCCGCCGGTGCGCCGGACCACGTCCAGCACGTACGGGCCGTCCGCCGGGTTGCCGATGGCCAGCGACTTGGCGAGGGTGGCCGGGCGGACCGGCTGCACCACGTCGTGCCCGGCGCGGAACGCGGCCGCCACCGGCGAGCACCCGGTCGCCTGCGCCCCGAACACCTTGAACGGCTTGTCCTCGACCAGGCCGAGCGCCACGAACTCGCGGAACGCCTTGTCGATCTTGACGAGCTGGGCGCCGGACGCGACCGGCACCACGATCTGGTCCGGCAGCCGCCAGCCGAGCTGCTCGGCGATCTCGAAGCCGATGGTCTTGGAGCCCTCGGCGTAGTAGGGGCGGACGTTGACGTTGACGAACGCCCAGTCCTCGCGGTCGTCGGCCAGCTCGGAGGCGAGCCGGTTCACGTCGTCGTAGCTGCCCTGCACCGCCACCAGGGTGCCGCCGTACACGGAACTGCCGATGATCTTCTGGGTCTCCAGGTCGGCAGGGATCAGCACCACCGAGCGGATCCCCGCCCGGGCGGCGGCGGCGGCCACCGCGTTGGCCAGGTTGCCGGTGGACGGGCAGGCCAGCACCTTGTAGCCGAGCTCGACCGCGGCGGCCAGCGCCACCGCGACGACCCGGTCCTTGAACGAATGGGTGGGATTGCCGCGCTCGTCCTTCACCCACAGGGTCCGCATGCCGAGCTCACGGGTGAGCTGGTCGGCGCGGACCAGCCGGGTCCAGCCCGGATCGGTGTTGGGGGTGGCTGCTACGTCCGGCGGGACCGGCAGCAGGCTCGCGTAGCGCCAGATGCTCTGCGGCCCGGCTTCGATGTCCGCCCTGGTGAGCGCCGGGAAGCTGTACGCCACTTCCATCGGCCCGAAACACTCGGCGCAGGCGTGACTGGCGCCGAGGGCGACGGTGGCGCCGCATTCGCGGCAGGACAGGTGGCTGGCAAAGCCCAGCCGGGATGGGGTCTGGGTCGTCGGTGTGCTCACGGTTGCGGGGCCTTTCTCCCTCATCTGTCCCGGCGGCCAGGTCAGCCGCGGGCCGGAGTTGGCACCTGCCACGGCCGGCCTCACCTGCGCTGCCTGGCAGCGCCCGTGGGCACACACCTCACCGTGGTGGTTGCCGGGGCTTCACAGGGCCGTTCCCTCCACCCCTCTGGATGAGCGTTATGAAGTTGTATCAATGCATGTTAACCGATGCCGCCGCGCGCTAGCCGGGGGCATACCGGCAGCCTGCGCCGTGATCCGGCTAGCCTGTCGCCTCATGGACGCCCAGAGCAGCCGTGGCCGGGTCCTCGTCGCCTCCAACCGGGGGCCGGTCTCCTTCAGCCTCGCCGAAGACGGGACCCTCACCCCCCGCCGGGGCGGCGGCGGGCTGGTGTCGGGACTGTCGTCGGTGGCGGGCAGCGCCGAGGTGCTGTGGGTGTGCGCCGCTCTCAGCGACGCGGACCGGGCGGCAGCCCGGGCCGCCCCGGACGGCCGGCTGGACCTGGCCGGGTACTCGGAGGCGACCGCGGGCGCGGCCGTGCAGATGCTGCGGATCTCTGCGGCGACCTTCGACCGGGCCTACAACGCGGTGGCGAACTCCACCCTGTGGTTCATCCACCACATGCTCTACGACACCCCGAACCGGCCCCACTTCGGGCTGAAGTTCCACCGGGAGTGGGAGTCGTTCCGCGCCTACAACGCGGCGTTCGCGGACGCCCTGGCGGCCGGGGCCGGGCCGCGTGAGGCGGCCGGGCCGCGGGTGCGGGCGATGGTGCAGGACTACCACCTGACCCTGGTCCCCCGGATGCTCGCGGACCGGCGGCCGGACCTGGCGATCGGCTACTTCTGCCACACCCCGTGGGCGCCGCCGGACTATTTCGCGCTGCTGCCGGACGCGATCGGGCGGGAGGTGCTGGAGGGCATCCTGGGCGCCGACCACGCGGGCTTCCACACGGAGCGGTGGGCGGACGCGTTCCTCGACTGCTGCGAGCGGTTCCTGGGCGCGGAGGTGGACCGGCGGGCCCGCACCGTCACCCACGCCGGGCACGTGACCACGGTCGGCGCGCACCCGCTCGGCGTGGACGCCGCGGAGCTGCGCGAACGGGCAGCCGCCGCGGACGTGCAGGCCCAGGTGAGCGCGCTGTCGGCGCTGGCGGCCGGCTGCAAGCTGATCGTCCGGATCGACCGGACCGAGCTGTCCAAGAACATCGTCCGCGGCCTGGCCGCCTACCGGGAGCTGCTGACCACCCGGCCGGAGTGGCGGGGCAGGGTCACCCACCTGGCGTTCGCCTACCCGTCCCGGCACGACCTGCCCGAGTACCGCGAGTACACCGCCAGCGTGCAGCGGCTGGCGCGGGAGATCGTGCACGAGTTCGGCACCGACGACTGGAACCCGCTGACCCTGGCGGTCAACGACGACTACCCGCGGTCGCTGGCCGCCTACCGGCTCGCCGACGTGCTGGTCGTCAACCCGATCCGGGACGGCATGAACCTGGTCGCCATGGAGTGCCCGATTATTTCTGAACGGGGCTGCGCCGTCGTGCTGTCGCGCGAAGCCGGAGCCGCCACGGAGCTGGGCGAGGCCGCGCTCATGGTGAACCCGTTCGACATTTCGGGCACCGCAGATGCGCTGCACGAAGCGCTGGTCATGCCCGAGCGCGAACGCAGCCGCCGCACCGCCCTGCTTGCCGCGGCGGGCGCGGCGCTGCCGCCGGCGGACTGGCTCGCCGACCAGCTCGATGCGCTGCCGTCGGGCACCGGCGGCGAGCCGGCGCCGGACGCTGACGGCAGGCCGGGCTGGCGGGCGCGGCGCCGGGCCCGCCGCGGCGGCTGATGCCCGTCCCGGTCCGGGTGATTCCATGAGCCGTTCATCCGCGGCCCCCCGGGCGGGGTCCTATCGGCACTGCTCGTGGCCGTGCCTCGCCCCTACCCCTCGTGGCCGATGGTGGTGGCGAGGGCGTTCAGCAGGGCGATGACGCCGGCGGGGCCGTCCACTGTCAGGTCGGCCTGGTCGGCCAGCGCGGTGACTTCGGCGGAGCTGCTGCAGACCTTGAGGCCGGCGACGCCGGTGCCGCGCAGGGAGTCGACGGCAGCGAAGGCGGCGAGGTCGCCGAGGTCGTCGCCGGCGAACAGGACCGCCGACGGGTCGCGTTCGGCCGCCAGGGCGGTGAGGGCGGCGCCCTTGTCGGTGCCGTGCGGGCGCAGCTCGAGGACGAGGCGGCCGGGTTCGAGGACCAGGCCGGTCTCGCTGGCCAGCTCGGTGATCACGCCGCGCAGGCTCGCGAGGGTGCCTTCCGGGTCGGGGGTGCGGCGGGTGTGGACGGCCAGGGCGTGGCCCTTGTCCTCGGTCCAGGTGCCCTCCGGCGCGCCGGCGCGGGTGAGCACGCCCGGGAGCCGCTCGCGGGCGGCGGCGATGCCGGGCGGGGACGGCGGCGAGGTCAGCGCGCCGTCCTGCCAGCGCTCCCAGCCGTAGTGGCCGAGCACGATCAGGCCGGGCACCTCGCTGAAGCCGCCGAGCTTCACCGCGAGGGCGGCGGGCCGGCCGGTGATCACCGCCACGGTGCCGATCAGGCCGGCGATCCGGGCCAGGGCGGCGGCCGCCTCCGGGTGACCGTGCGCCGCTGCCGGGTCGTCCACGATCGGCGACAGCGTGCCGTCGTAGTCCAGGCCGATCAGCGCCCGGCCCGGCTCGCGCAGCAGCGCAGCCAGCCCCTCGCGGCCCTCCGCGGTATGCGGCGCGGGCAGCGTCACGAGAGGCCGCCCTCCGCGCGGCTGCCGCCGCTGCCGCCGCGGCCGATCCGGGGGGAGCGCAGCCGCTCCCGCCGGGCCCGCTGCCGGCGCAGCCGGGTCACCAGGGCGGGATCGCTCGCCAGCGCGTCCGGGTCGTCGATCAGCTCGTTGAGCAGTTGGTAGTAGCGGGTCGGCGTGATGCCGAGGGAGTCCAGGATGGCCTGCTCCTTCGCACCCGGCTGCCGCCACCAGTGCCGCTCGAAAGCCAGGATGCGCACCTGGAGTTCGGAAAGCTCCGCCATCTGCCCTCCCCCCACGCGTCCTGTCATCGTAGGCTCCTCCCCCGCGCCCGTCAGCCCGGTGTGCTCAGTCCCCTGCCCGGTGCGGCCGCTGGTGCCACCGCCTGCTCACGGCACCCGACCGCACGGCAACCGGCGCCCCGTCTATGCGCCGGGGCTGTGACGTCGTACGCTCACCCTTCGTGGCCACCTTCGACTGCCTCAGCTTCCTCACCGACTACGGCCTGGATGACGGGTTCGTGGCAGCCTGCCACGGTGTCGCCATCCGGATCTGCCCCGGGGTCCGGATCATCGACATCACCCATCAGGTACCGCCCGGTGACGTCCGCCGCGGCGCCGCGGTGCTCGCGCAGACACTCCCCTATCTGCCGCACGGCGTGCACGTGGCGGTGGTCGATCCCGGGGTGGGCACTGCCCGGCGGGCGATCGCCGTGCAAGCCGGGGAGAGCATACTGGTCGGCCCGGACAACGGCCTGCTGTCGTGGGCGATGGCGTCGGCCGGCGCCGCGGTCAGCGCCTACCAGCTGACCAACGGCGAACTGTGGCTGCACCCGGTGTCGCAGACATTCCACGGCCGGGACATCTTCATGCCGGTCGCGGCGCACCTGGCGGCGGGCGCGGAGCTCGCCTCGGTGGGCAGCCCGATCGACCCGGCCGACCTGGTCACCCTCCCGTCCCCGACCAGCCGGGTGCATGACGGCGAGGCCGAGGGCGAGGTCATGTCGGTGGACCGGTTCGGCAACGTCCAGCTGTCCATCACCGCCAGCGACGCCGACCAGCTCGGCATCGGGTTCGGCTCGCCGCTGGTGGTCCGCTGCGGGCGGCGCCAGCTCACCGTGCCCTACCTGGAGACGTTCGCGTCGGTGGCGCCGGGCGAGGTGGTGGCGTTCACCGACAGTGCGGGGCTGATCTCGCTCGCGGTCAACGCGGGCGACGCGGCCCAGCAGCTCGGGCTGCCGCCGGGCGCGCATGTGCGGCTGTCCGCCGCCACCCAGTCCTGAGCGGCGCGGCACGCCCGCGCACGCTGCGCTTCCCGCAGCCAGCCGCCGGGCCGCAGGGCGCCCGCCATCTGCGCACGCCGGAGTAACTGCCGAATCAGGGGCGAACGTGGCACAATGCCCTGGTGCCTCATCGTGGCTGGCAGCCGTGGCGCCGTCAGGTGGGCAGCACGGCCTAGTGCTCCAGCACTGGCGCAGGTTCTCGGCCACGGAAAGAGGGACGCCGTGTCGCTGGGGTATTCCCGCCTGATAGCCGCGGGCGCCGCCGCGGGCCTGACCGTGGCCGCAGTCGCGCTGGCCGCCGCACCCGCCGCCCTGGCCGATCAGGTGCGCAGTCACGAATGGTGGCTGGCGAACCTGCACGTGCCCACGGCGTGGCAGAGCAGCCGCGGCGGCGGGGTCACCGTAGCGGTGCTGGACACCGGGGTGGACGCGCAGCAGCCGGACCTCGCCGGAGCGGTGATCAACGGCCCGGACTTCACGAACTCGGGCCGCAAGCCGGGCGGGCCCCACTGGGGTGTCCACGGCACCGTCGTGGCCAGCCTGATCGCGGGCCGCGGCCACGGGCCCGGCAACCGCAACGGCGTCCTCGGGGTGGCGCCCGCGGCCCAGATCCTGTCCGTCCGGGTGACCCTGGAGCAGACCGACCCGCTGCTGGCCAAGCCGGCCATCACCCAGGCGCTGCCCGGCGCCATCGCGCACGGCATCCGGTACGCGGTCAACCACGGCGCCACCGTGATCGACCTGCCGCTCGACCCGGTGACGGCGCCCGGCGCCGCGGGCGCGGGCGGCAGCGCCGCCGAGCAGGCCGCGGTCAGCTACGCGCTGCACCACAAGGTGGTGCTGGTGGCGCCCGCCGGGGACGGCGGCGGCGGCACGGACCCGGTGAACTACCCGGCCGCCTACCCGGGCGTGGTGGCGGTCGGCGCGTTCGACTCGACCTACACCAAGCCCGCGTTCACCACCCACCACTCCTACGTGACCGTGACCGCCCCCGGCGTGAACATGATCGCGGCGACCCCGGCCGGGTACGCCACGGTCAGCAGCACGGCCGCGTCGAGCGCCGTGGTCAGCGGGATCGTCGCCCTGATCCGGGCGCAGGACCCCGCGCTCAGCCCGGCGCAGGTCACCCGGGTGCTGGAGAAGAGCACCGTGTACCGGCCGGCCAGCGGCCGGGTGCCCGGATCCGGGTTCGGCACCGTGGACGCCGGGCTGGCGATCCTCGCCGCCGCCCGGATGGACAAGCACGCCGCGCCGCCGGCCCAGGCGCCCAGCCCGGCTGCTGGCGCCCCCAGCAAAGCACCGGCGGCCGCGGCCAGCGCCGCACCGGCCGCACCGGCGACGTCCGGCGGCAGCCTGCTGCTGGTCGGCCTCATCGGTGCCGTGGTGGGCGTGATCCTGCTGATCGTGGCGGTGCTGCTGCTCATGCAGATCCGGCGGCGGCGGGCCCGGGCGGCCCGGCTGGCCCCGATCCGGGTGGCCGCCCAGATGCAGCCGCGCCGGGCCACCCTGCCCGCGGCCGAAGAGGCGCCCGGCGGAGCCGACGCGGTCGCCGAGCGGAACCCCGCCTCGACGTCGGTCGCGTTCGCCCCCCGGCCCGACACGCCCAGGACCAGCGGCGCGCCGCCGTGGGAGTTGACCCCCTGGCCGTCAGCGGCGCCGGCGGGGAGCGCAGCCGACCTGGCCGGCAGCGGGACGCCGGGCAGTGCCGTGGTCCCCTGGTCGGCCGCGGGTGCATCCGCCGCGGGCGCGGCCAGCTCCGGGGCCCTCGTGCCCGCGAACCACGGCAGCCGGCTGCCGCAGCGGTCCCCAGCGGCCCGCGGCCCCAGCATCGCCGGCACGCCGCCGTGGGAGCCCGCGCCCAAGCCCGAGTCCGAACTGCCCTGGACCGCCAGCCCGCCACGCCGCGCGGCCGGCGGCGGCGGGATCGCGCCGCCGCTGCCGCAGCGCCGGCCCCAGCCGCCGCAGGGCTCCCCCTGGGACGCCATGGCCGAGGAGGCGTGGCCGGGCGGCGGCCCGGGGGCGGGACGCCCGCAGCCTGCCCTGCCCGGCGCCCCCAGCAGCACGGGCGCTGGCGGAACCGGTGCCGGGACGGCGCCAGGGGGGCCTGGTGCGGGCGGGAGCGGCACAGGCGGGACGCCCTCGGGCGGCTTCGGCAGCCTGGCCGGCTTCGGCGGCCTGGCCAACTCCGGCGGCCTGGCCAACTCCGGCGGCCTGGCCGACTCCGGCGTGGGCAGCCGCGGCGTGGGCAGCCCCAGCCTGGGCGGCCCCGGCACGGCTACGGCGGGCGCAGCCGGGGCCGGGGGTGCCGGGACCGGTGACGCGGATGGCTCATCGCCGGGGAGCATGCCCGGCGACAGCGAACCGGCAGGGCTATGGGCAGCCTCCGGGTCCGCAGCAGGCGGCAGCGGTGCGGGCGCGGCCGGGGGTGCGGCAGCGCCGCCCTGGCCGGCCGCGGCGCCCTGGTCTCCCGCGGGCAGCGTGCCCGGTGCCGGGGACGAGCCGGGCGGGAGCGGGCTGTTCGTCGACTTCGGGCCGCCCCCGGCCAGCACGAACGGGGCCGGGAACGGGAACGGCGATGCCTCACCGGGCAGCGGTTTCCTGACCGCGGGGCTGGCCGGCCCGGGCGCCAGCAGCCCGGACAGCTCCAGCACCGGCAGTCACAGCACCACCGGCTACAGCACCAGCGACTACAGCACTGGGAGCTTCAGCGCCGCCGATTACAGCACCGGCAGCTTCAGCGCCGCCGATTACGGCACCGGGAGCCTCAGCGGGGGCGATTACAGCACCGGGAGCCTCAGCGCCGGCGGCTACGGCACCGGCAGTCAGAGCGGCAGCTCCGGATACAGCACCGGCGGCTACAGCACGGCCGGGACCTACAGCCCTCCGGGCGGCGGCGAGCGGGACGACAGCACCACCGAGGCCGGGAGCAAGCCGCTGTCCGGATGGAGCCCTGGCGACGCCACCGAGTCCTTCCCCCGCTACCGGCCAGACGACGACTGAGGCGCCGCGGCCCGGGCACGGCCGCGGGCCGGCTCGCAGCGCGGACGGCCGCAGCGCCCGACCGGAACGCCGCGACCTGCCAGCCCGGGCGGTGATCTGTCACCCCGCTGCACGGTAGCCCGCCAGCCCACCGCGCCGCGGGCCGGCTCGCAGCGCGGACGGCCGCAGCAGCCGACCGGAACGCCGCGACCTGCCAGCCCGCGTGGTGATCTGTCATCCCGGTGCGCGGTAGCCCGCCAGCCCACCGCGCCGCGGCCCGCCAGCCCGCGGCCCCGTGTCCGCTGGCCGCAGCGCCGGGGGCTGTCAGCCGGGAGTGGCGGACCCGCCGCCGTTGAGCTGCTCCTTGCGCACGGAGGCGTAGATCGGGACGTACTCCTGGCCGGACAGGGCCTGGATCGCCTTCATCACCTCGTCGGTCACGGCGCGGCGGCCCTTCGCGGTGGGGCCCGCGTCACGGAGGGCACCGAAGGTCAGCGGCTCCCCGACCCGGATCTGGATCTTCCGGAGGCGCGGCACGGTGTGGCCGGGCGGGAGGACCCGGTCGGTCCCGATCATGGCGACCGGGATGACCGGCAGGCCGGAGTGCAGGGCCAGCCAGCCGATGCCGGTCCGGCCCCGGTACAGGCGCCCGTCCGGGGAGCGGGTGCCCTCCGGGTAGATGCCGAACAGTTCCCCGGAGCGCAGCAGGGCCAGCGCGGCGTCCAGCATGTCCTGCGCGGCCCTGGCCTCCGACCGGTCCACTGACAGCTGCTTGGTGGCCCGCAGGTAGGCGCCGGCGAACCGCGCCCCCGGGCTCTTGCCGGTGAAGTACTCCGACTTGGCCGCGAAGGTCAGCGGCCGGTTCAGCATCAGCGGCAGGAAGATCGAGTCGACGATGGACAGGTGGTTCGAGGCGATGATCGCCCCACCCATCGTGGGGATGTTCTCACTCCCAGTGATCTCCGGCCGCCAGAGCAGGTGAAGGAAAGGGCCCGCCAGGGCCCTGCTGACCTGGTACTTCAACCGACCCTCCAGCCAGCGTGATCCGCCGCGGCACGTTAACGATAATCGGGCCGCGCGAGGCGGGCGGCAGCGGGCGGGGGGTGTACACGCAGGATTCACCCGCCGGGACTGCCGGGCAGGCTCCATCGCCCTGCCGGGGCGAGGGTGCGCCCCGGCGGTTCGTTCCCCTTAATGATCTTCTCTGCTGGCGGTCAGGTGCAGATGCTCTGGGTCGCGGTGCGGGTGCTCAGGCTGGGCGTGGGCTGCGGGGTGACCGGGTTGCCGATCGTGGTGGTGGTGCCGTAGTCGCTGCCCAGGACCAGGGTCAGGTCCGGGCCGGTGCCCGGGACCTTCTGCAGCACGGCCCCGCTGACCTTGTCGGCCAGGCGCTGCGCCGCTGCCGCGCTGCCCGCGTGGTAGCGGATCACGGTCTGGGTGACCGACCGGGACGCGGTCGTGCCGGTCCGCGTGAGCTGGAACCCGTCCTGGTGCAGCAGGCTGCCCACCGTGTCCTGCAGGCCATACTGCTGGGTGCCGTTCAGCACGGTGACCGGCACCTGGTGCGCCGGGATCTTCGGGCCCGCCGCGTGGATGAGCGCCTGGCTCACCGGCCTGTCGTTCTGGAAGGCCTGGAAGATCCGGCTGGCCGCGGGCTGGGTCCACAGCACGTTCGCCGTGTCGGTGGGGTCCACCAGGTTGCGCGGGTAGGTCGGCAGCGTGAAGAACGTCACCGCGCTGGCGGGCAGGTTGCGCACGCTGGTCGCCAGCCGGTAGACGCCGGCCATGCCGCCGAGGTCCTGGTCCACGGTCAGCGACCTGGTCGCCGCGTCCAGGAAGTGGTAGATCGCCACCGGGTTGTACAGCTTGCTCTTGGCCCGGTCCACGAGCGCGGACATGAACGCCTGCTGGCGGCCGATCCGCTCCAGGTCGCTGCCGTTGCCCAGGCTGTAGCGGGCGCGCACGTAACCGAGCGCCTGCCTGCCGTCCAGCACGTGGTGCCCGGCCGTCAGGTGCAGGCCCGACTTGGGGTCGTTGATCGGCTTGGTGTTGCACTCCGGCACCCCGCCCACCGCGCTGACCATGTCGCGGAAGCCCGCGAAGTTGATCGCCACGAAGTGGTCGATGTGGATGCCGGTGTTCTGCTCCACCGTCTTGACCGTGCAGGCGATCCCGAGCGGGGTCTTGTTGCCGTCCAGGTTCCCGATCGCGAACGCCTCGTTGATCTTGAAGGTGGTCGGGTCGGACATCTGGCCGTTGCCCATCCGGCAGGCCGGGATGTTCACCCAGGAGTCGCGCGGGATCGACATGATGTCGGCCCACTTCCGGTCCGCCGCGATGTGGACGATCATCAGCGTGTCGGACTGGTCGGTGGTGAACACCCGGCTGCTGCCGTAGCCGTGGCCGACGCCCTTGCGGGTGTCCGAGCCGAGGACCACGATGTTCTCCGCCTGCGGGTGCAGGTCGACCGGCTGGTTGCCGATGTCGCCGGTGATGTTCACCTGGTGCAGGTTGCTGTTGAAGTGCCGCCAGATGACGTAGCCGCCGGCCAGGGCGATGACCAGGACGCCCGCGGTGATGCCGCTCACCCAGGCGAGGATCTTCCGGCGGCTCCGCGGCGCGCGGGGCGGGCCGCCCGGCGGGCTGCCGTCCGGCGGCGGAGGTCCGGCGGGCGGGGCGTCCGGCGTTTCGGTGTGCCCCGGGCTGGCGACCCCTGCGTCGATGGCGGTGATGGTCCCCCCGGATGCCATCTCTATCGGGCCAGTGTCGTCCTGGTCCCAGCTGAGCTGGGTGGTCTTGTCGTGGACCTGGCTTGTGCCGCTCGCGCTGGTGCTGCGTTCGCTGCTACCGGGGGCCTCCTCCGGTGCCCCGGCGAGGCCCGATACCTGCTGTTCCGCGTCAGCGGAGTCCATGTTGTCCCACTCCCCGATCCTGCGGGCACCAGCTTCTTGCCGCTGCCGCGCCGCACGGCGCGCCAGCCGGGTCCGCCGGCACCGCTCCCCCTGACCGGTGCCAAACGGTCGCCGCGAACCATTTCTGCCCATATAACGCGGCTTGGAACCAGTGAGTTTCACCGGCCCCTTGGGCTGGGCCCTTTGGGCAACACTTACCCGTCCTGCGCGGCAGGAATCCGGCAGGTCACAATGTCGCGGGCGGACCGGGCGGTTCCCGCGGGCATAGGCGCCCAGAATGGCCGGAGCGGGCCATCTGCTGGTTTTCAGCTGGCTCTCCGGCCACTCTGAGGTTCCGCGGGGGCCGCTGGCCGCTACTGGGCCGGGACGTAGCTGCCGGTGCAGATGTTCTCGTAGCGGCCCGGCGTGAACGCCTGGCCGTGCTGCGGGAAGTACCACTCGACCGCCTGGTACATGAGCTGGCCGCCGCAGCTGCCCAGGTGGAATGCCACCACCCGGACCGGCTCGGGAGTGCCGGTGGCGACCGACTGGCCAGGGCCGACCCACTCGCTCACACCGGTGGCCACGGCGCGGGCGCCGCCCCAGGACTTCCATACGATCTGGGTGACCAGGCCGGTGGGGTCACCGCCGTTGAAGATCCTGGCGGGCCGCGCCTGGCCGAAGCCTTCGCCCTGGGCGAAGACACCGGCGAGCTGGCCCAGCACCGGGACGGGGCCGCTTGCCGTGGGCGTGGCCGCGGCGGGGGATGCGGCTCCCGGGGTGGCCGGGGCGGTGGGGCTGGGCGGGGCGGCCGCAGTGGTGACGGTCACGGTGGGAGCCGGGGTCTGGGCGGCTGAGGACTGCGGCGGGGCGGTGGTGCAGCCAGCGAGGCTGGCGATTCCGATCACGGCCAGGCCTGCGATGATGCTCTTCATCCCTGTTCCCTTTCGGGGCGCCGTGACAGCGGGCGCCCCCGTTTGCGGTGGACAGTGATGAGAGTCGCGGCTGCGGCCCCCGCCAACAGGTTCTGCCCGGGAATTTCCGGCCGGGGGAGTCCGGCGCCATTCCGCCCGGTCCGGGGGCTGCGGGCCCGGCCAGGGCTGTTCATACTGGCGCTGTGAACGTGGCGGTGCGGGCCGGCCTGCTGGCCGTGCTTCTGGTGGGAGGCTTCGCGGCCGGTGGCTGCTCCCGGCCCGCGCGCTGCCCGCCTGGTGCGTCGTGCCCGGCCGTGGTACCGAGGGTGGCGTTCGTCCCGGCTGTCAATGGGCAGGCCGTGCCGCTGCCCAGGAATGGCGCTCCGCCAAGGTTCCGTGTCCGCGCGGGAGAGCGCCTGCTGATGAGGGTCACGGTGATCGTGCCGCGTCAGCTCACGGTCACGGCGCTGTGGTTCGGCATCTCCACCGGGACCCTGGGTGGCGGGCCGGACGGCACCGGCAGCATGCACCCGGTGCTGGCTCACTACCCGCAGCACCTGTCCGCGGGGAGGCACACGTTCCGGCTGCGCTGGCGGATCCCAGAGGGCCGCCCAGGTACCAGCCTCTACCTGGTGGCAGCGTGGTCCAGCAGGCACCCAGCGGGGCACGTCGCGCAGTTCGTCGCCCGGCTGACGCTGACATGACCCACGTGCGGCCCCCGAACGGCGGGCCCTCGGGCTACGACCCGAGACCGGGGGCAGCTGGAGTGGTGGCTGCCTGAAGCCTGCTGTGCGGGTGCTTCATAGGCCCGGATTGGCACCAGGCTGCGACGGAGTTGCCACATGCTGGCGCTGGATGTCCGTGAGCAGCAGGCAGCCCGCCAGGACCTGCAGCGCCGCCACTGCTATCAGCAGCCCTCCCCACCAGTAGCAGATGCCGCAGAGAATGGCGCCGAGGATGAACAGCCACAGGCCGGCGGCCAGGAGCGCGCCGTCCCACGCATAGGGGTGCCGGTAGACGGCAGGCCTCAGCAGGATTCTCGTGATCAACGGCCGTGAAGGAGCGGAATTGGCTGCTCGGAGGCGATGAATCGGAACGCGCTCACGGGTCTCCCTTACTGTGAGCAATCGGGCGCGACTGAACCAGGGAGGGGCTGTGCCGTCTCCGGCAGAAAGCAGCAGGGAACGCCAGGTGCTGTTGTCCTCCTTGGAGGCCCAGCGCGGCCATGTGCTCGGAATCCTGGAGGGGCTGCCCGGCGAAGCACTCCACCGCCGCGTGCTGCCGTCCGGGTGGACCTGCCTGGGCCTGGTCCGGCACCTAGCCCTCGACGTCGAGCGGTTCTGGTTCCGCAGCATCGTCGCGGGCGAGCAGGTCGAGCTGTACCAGGGCGCCGAAGCCTGGCAGGTCAGCGAGGACACGCCGCCGGAGGAGGTGTTCGCCCTCTACCGGCAGGAGATCGACGACGCCAACGCGGTCATCGCGCGGACGCCCCTCGACACGCCGCCAGCCCGCTGGCCCGAGCAATGGCAGGAGTGGCGGGCTGCCGACCTGCGGGAGATCATGCTGCACGTGATCACCGAGACCGCATGCCACGCCGGCCACCTGGACGCGGTCCGCGAGCTGATCGACGGCCGGAAGTGGGTAGTCGTCACCGACCGCTGAGGACCCGCCTGAGCGCGATCGGAGTCCGGCTGGAGCCGGTGAGCGGAGGCGCTGCATGCCTCGGCCGGAAACGGTGTGTCGTGGTTCGCCGTCGTCCGCCGCCTCGGCTGCACGGTTGGCTGCACGCGGAAGCCGGCGGCTTTACATCCCTGAAGGAGCGGGCCGGGGTCAAGCGGCTGATGTGTCCGTTTTTGTGGCGTTTCCGGGCTGGTTTTGGGCGTGCCGGGGGGAGGGCCGGGGTCCAGGTGGAGCGCCCGGCTGGACGAATGACCTGGAGGCCGGTCCTTCTCCCGGCGCATGCTGGGGGGCCGGGAATGGTTATGGGGTATGTGGTGCGCCCCGTGTGCAGGTCGTGTCCTTTGGGCAGGCGCGCGGCTGCGTTCATCCCTTCGGGGGTGCCCGTGGCTGGCGGCCGCGGGGGCATGGGGCGGGTTCGCGTGCGGGCAGCGGGATCAATCAGACCCGGCGGCCGCCCGCCGGTGGCGGGGGCCAGTAAAACCAGCGATCACGCGCTGCCTGCGTCCGGGCCTGCTCACGCAGCCTGCCGCGCGGTGGCGGGGGTCAGGTCGCGGACCTGGCCGTCGCGCATCGCGCAGCAGGCCCAGGTGAGCAGCTGGCGGGCCATGGCGATCTTGGCGATGTTCTTCGCCTGGCCGCCGCGGCGGCCCAGGATGGTCTCCTTGCGCTGGCGCAGCGGGTGGCCGGCCGGGACGTGCTGGATCGCCCCGGCCAGGGCCCAGCGCACCAGCGGGGAGCCTTGCTTGGTGATGTGCCCGCGGCTGACCTTGGTGTCGGATTCGCGGTGCCGCGGTGTCAGCCCGGCCCACGAGCACAGCCGGGCCGGGGTGGCGAACCGGGTGATGTCGCCGATCTCGGCGACCAGCACCGCCGCCAGTACCGGGCCGATACCGGGCAGGGCCTGGATGGCGCGGTAGCCGTCGTGGCCTTCCAGCAGGTCCGCGATCGCCGTCTCCAGCAAGGTGATCT
>JBLMWU010000199.1:0-22899 GCA_050257395.1 Gemmatimonadota bacterium
CGTCTCCACAGCTGTCGCCTCACATCCGGGGGTTGGGGGAATCGCAGCGGGCGTGCGGTTACATTTCCCGCAATTCGAGATAGCGCCTGATGTCGGGCAGCGATTGCACGACGATCGCCAGCAGGGCGGCGAGCAGCGCGGCCTTGACGAGTCTGCTGATCATTTCTGTTCCTCCTGGTGACGGGGTGACCGGACGTCACTGCCGTGCGCCGGCCCGGCTTCCGCCGGGCCGGTCACGATGGACTCGATCTCATCGGGCGCGAAGTACAGGAACCGCCCGTGGCTGCGCTGCAAGTCGGCCACCGGGTCCAGGACCGGGCTGACCGCGACGTGCACCTGGCCGTCGACGTCGAACAGCACCGCTTCCACCAGCGCGTCCCGGCCGGCCAGGAACAGGTCCTGCGCGTCGGCGCGGCGCGCGCCGGGCCGCATCCTGACCCGGCTGCCCCTGGCGACCCTGATTCCCCCGATCACCACGTGATCCGTCTCCGGCGAGACAGAAGTGTCCGCCCCGGGATCCCACCACGGCACCCGGCCGTCCGCGGACCCGGCGGCCGTGCCCGGGACACCGCCCGGCGGGCCGGCCGGGCCGGTGGCCGGCCCGGCCGCGCCGCCCAGGTACCTGATGGCCCCGTGCATGCGCTCCAGCATCTCCGGCGGCAGGCCCTCCACCCGGTCGAGCAGCGCCGCCGCCCGCGGATCGGTCGCCCGCGCCTCCCGCTTCTCCTCGTCGGTGAGGGCCAGCGTGCGCAGGGTGAGGATCTCGTCGATCTCGGTCGCGTCGAACAGGTCGCCGGCGCTCTCCGGGGCGATCTCCGGATGGTCGGCAAGGATGACCGGGGTGGCGAGCATCAGGTTGCGGCACTCCGGCGGCCCGGCCAGCACCGGCCAGATGCCGGAGCTGGCGCAGGCGGCCACCTCCGCGGCAGCCCATTCCGGCGGGTCGGTCATGGACAGGAAGCTGCCGCCGGGGATGCCGATCAGGACATGCGCGGAGATCAGGGCGTGCTGCAGGGCGTCCTGCCGGGTGCGCGGCGCTGGCAGCGCCTCGGTCCGGTTCTCCACCCGCACCTGCAGCCGCAGCGCCCCGTACGGGCCGGCGACCCGCTCGGCGCGGGCGGCGATCAGCCCGTCGAGCTGCGGCCAGCGCCGGATCACCCGGCTGAGCGGGCCACCCGGCTCCTCGGCCCGCTC
Organism: Gemmatimonadota bacterium; assembly: GCA_050257395.1. Taxonomy (GTDB): domain Bacteria; phylum Actinomycetota; class Actinomycetes; order Streptosporangiales; family Streptosporangiaceae; genus JAIRTY01. The sequence goes on from JBLMWU010000199.1 coordinate 1,195, forward strand.
CTCGGCCGACTCACCGGCCGGCGACCGGAACTGCTGCCGCACGCCCGGCCCGAGCAGCTGCGCGACCGGCACGCTGAGCCACTGCTCGCACTCGGCCGCCTCGTCCCACGGGCTGCCGCCTGTCTCGCCGGCCCGGCGCTGCAGCTGCAGGTAGCGCACGAGGATCTCGACGCTGGCGCCGTCCCCGCACTCGGCCAGGCACTCCAGCTGGCAGTCCGGCCGCTCGGAGTCGCCGGCGGCCGCCCAGGCGGGCGGCATCAGCACCCCGAACTGGAACCTGACCTGGTTCTTCTGCGACGACTGCCGGTACGGATAGAGCAGGTACCCCTCGTACAGCACGGCATCGGCGACCTTGCGCGCGTGGTCGAGGTGACCGGGATCGAGTGTCATGGCCGCTCCGTGGCCTCGGTGGCCTGGGCGAGCAGCGCCGACACCGCGGCCTCCCAGGTCGGCAGGGCATGCCGGGTCTTGAAACGCTGCAGCTCGTCCAGGGTGTCCCGGCTCATCCTGATCCAGGCGCTGTTGGGGAAGTGGGCGTCGATCGCCTCCCGCCAGACGCTGACCGGCAGGCGGAACAGCGCCTCCTTGCTCCACGGCACCTGCTGCACCTGGAGGCGGCCGTCCACCGTGGTGAACACGGTGCCGCTGAACAGCAGCAGCAGCGGGATGCCGCCTTCCTCCAGGCCCGCGAAGTACCGGGTGGCCGCCACCTCCAGGTCGTAGCTGGCGGTGATGGGCAGGTCGATCTCGGTGCTGCCGGTGAAGGCCGGCACCATCACCGACACGGTGGTGAACTGCAGCGGCTTCAGCGTGTCGGCCCACCGGCTGGGGTCGCCGAACAGGTCGTGCAGGCGCTCGGCCTCGGCCGCGGAGTAGCGCCGCCGGGCCGGCTCGATCCGCAGCTGGCAGCGCAGCGCGATGGCCGCCACCTGCTGGCCGGTGGTCTCGCTGATCCGCAGCCGCAGGCTGAACGTGGGCACCACGGCGTACCGGCCGGCCGCGGCGCCAACGCAGTCGAAGGCCAGCTCCGCCACGTCACGCTCCCGGTTCCGGGGCCAGCACGCTGGCGCGGGACCGGACCAGGTCCAGGAACTCCGCGATGCTCTGCCGCGCCTCGGCGCCCCCGTCGAACCCCTGCCACTGCAGCCGCAGCCGCCCGGCGAGCTCGTAGCACATGTCGATGGGGACCACGAAATGCTCGGCCTGGTCGCCGGACCGGTGGATCAGCACCGCTTCCACGTCCGCCTCGGTCGCCCGCAGCAGCGGGTGCGCGGCCGCGATCCGCTGCCAGCTGCCGAGGTCGAGCTGGCACTCGGTGACCCCGGCCGGGCTGGGGTAGAACCCCGCGACCCGCCCGTCCGCCGAGCTGCGGAGGAAGAAGGCCAGCCCGACCGGGATCTGGAGCTCTTCCCACTCGGCCGTGGTCATCGGGCGCGGGCTGCTCAGGTACCGGTCAGGCACCGCGCGGTACCGCCCGGCCCCGGCCTGCCCGTGGGTGAACAGCAGGTAGCACGGGCGGCATGTGCACAGCAGCGACGACCGTTCCAGGTCCACCACATGCCCGTGGCTGGCGAGGATCTCGCTCCCGCACATCTCGCAGGCTTCCTCTGGCCGACGGCGGGCCGCGGGCTCCGCCCGGACAGGGAGAGCATCTGGGGGTGCCGCCCCTGCTGGGGCCGGGGACGGCCCCGGTTGCGCGACAAACCGGCGCAGGCCGGTCTGGCCGGTCACGGGGCTGCCGCCACTGGCACCGCGACCCGCACGCCCTGGCTGTCGGCGAGCAGCGGCAGCGGGTCCAGATGGCAGGCAGCGCCGTCCAGCCCGGTGCCCGCCCGGCAGACGTCGTACCGGGCGCCGCACGCGCAGGTCAGCAGCTCCCGGTCGAGCCGGCCGCCGCCCAGCGAGGCCTCGCAGGCCGGGCAGGCGTCCCGGTACGCGTACAGCGTGCCGCGCACCGCGCACAGCAGGACGGGGAGGCCCGCAGCGGTCGTGGTCACCGGCCGCGAACTCGGCGGGCCGACGTCCGGCAGGGTGATCCAGTCACCCAGCCGGGCGCCCGTCCCGGCAGCGGCAGGATCGCCGGGGCGGGGGCCGATCTGCAGCAGCTTCGGCTCCGGGGGCGCGGTCACGCCCTCCACCACCACCTCGGTCACCTCGGGCGCCGCCTCGGTCACCGCGCCCTCGATCGCCAGCCGGACGGTGACGGTGGAGGACGGGCAGCCATGGCAGGTGCCCTCCAGCCGGAGCCGGGCGACGCCGCCGGTGACGCCCAGGTACTGCACCCCGCCCGCGTGCGAGCCCAGGTAGGGCCGGACGCGGTCGAGCGCCTGCTGGATCCGGGTGTCCACGTCGAGCGGGTGCAGGTCGTGCAGCAGCAGCAGGCTCCCCACGAGCGGATCATCGGCGAGCTGCCGGAGGATCGCCGCGCCGGCCGGCCCTTCACCGGTGAGCGCGGCGGCGATCCGGCTCAGGCCGTCCCCGTAGAGGCCGACCAGCGCCCCCACGAGTTCCTCGGCCGCCGCTGCGGCCGGGCCGCCGCCCGCCCGCAGCTGGGCGAGCAGGGCCTCGATCTGGTCTCCGGTCTGCTGAACGCGGTTCATCAGGTGCCCAGGGTTACCGCCGCCAGGGGCGAGTGCACGACGTCGAGCTTGCGGCCGCCGCCCAGGTACATGTGCACACCGCAGGGCAGGCACGGGTCGTAGCTGCGCACCGCGCGCATGATGTCGATGCCCTTGAAGTTCTCCGGCGGGTTCTCCTCGAAGATCGGGGTGTTCTGCACCGCGTCCTCGTACGGGCCCGGCGTGCCGAAGCTGTCGCGGACGCTGGCGTTCCACGGTGTCGGCGGGTACGGGTGGTAGTTCGCGATCTTGCCGTCCCTGATCACCATGTGGTGGGACAGCACGCCGCGGACCGCCTCGGTGAAGCCGCAGCTGTTGGCCTCGTCGGGGACCGTGAACGACTCCCAGGTCTTGGTGTGCCCGGCCCGGATCTCGGCCAGCGCCTTCTCGGTGAAGTACAGCGCCACCGCGGCCGAGTAGGCCTGGAAGTAGGTGCGGGCCCGGTCGCGCTCGATGGCGTTGGACAGCGGCGCGCCCTGCTTGTCCCGCGGGATCTTCCACTCGAAGGTGACTTCCGGCCTGCTGACGGTGCGCGGCAGGTTGATCTGCACGCTGCTGCCGGTGGACTTGACGTAGCCGCAGTCCACCAGGCCGCCGAGCGCGGTGGCCCACAGCCGGGCGATCGGGCCGCCGCCGGTGTCGGCGGCGAGGTGGTCCTTGCCGTCGTACCAGCGCGGCGACATGACCCAGCTGTACTTGCTGCCGAAGTCACGCTTGGCGGGCCGCGGGATCGTGTGCTGGTTCCACGGGTGGCGGCGGTCGACCGGGTTGCCCAGGGGGTCCCTGGTCACGAACATCTCCTGGTCTTCCCAGTCCTCGTAGTACGAGCTGCCGAGCAGGATGCGGATGCCGAGGTTGATCTCGACCAGGTCGTTGGTGATCAGCTCGCCGTCCCGGATGACGCCGGGCGACACGAACATCTTCCGGCCCCAGTCGGTCATGTGCTCGTACCGGAAGTCGCAGTGCTCGGGGTCGTTCAGGCTGCCCCAGCAGACCATGTCGGCGCGGCGGCGGCCCACTTCCTCGTACCCGGGCAGCGCCTCGTAGAAGAAGTCGAACAGGTCATCGTGCATGGGCACGACGCGCTTCATGAACTCGACGTAGCGCATCAGCCGGGTCAGGTAGTCGGTGAACAGCTGCACCGTGGCGGTGGTGCCGACGCCGCCCGGGTAGAGCGTGGAGGGGTGCACGTGGCGGCCCTCCATCAGGCAGAACATCTCCCGGGTGGACCGGCTGACCTGCAGCGCCTCCCGGTAGAAGTCACCCTCGAGCGGGTTGAGCGACCGCATGATGTCGCCGATGGTCCGGTAGCCGTGCTCGGCCGCGTGCGGCGCCTCGGTCTGGTTGGCCCGCTCCAGCACGCCCGGGTTGGTCTCCGCCACCATCCGCTCACAGAAGTCCACCCCGACCAGGTTCTCCTGGAAGATGTTGTGGTCGAACATGTACTCGGCGGCCTCGCCCAGGTTGATGATCCACTCGCCGAGGTGCGGCGGCCGCACCCCGTAGGCCATGTTCTGGTTGTAGACCGAGCAGGTGGCGTGGTTGTCGCCGCAGATCCCGCAGATCCGGCTGGTGATGAAGTGCGCGTCGCGGGGGTCCTTGCCCTTCATGAAGATGCTGTAGCCGCGGAAGATCGACGACGTGCTGTGGCACTCCAGCACGCGCTTCTGCTTGAAGTCGATCTTCGTGTAGATCCCGAGGCTGCCCACGATCCTGGTGATCGGGTCCCACGCCATCTCGACGACGCCGGTGTCCTCAGCCGTTGTCATCCTCGTTCCTCTCGCTCGCTGGAGCAGTCGTCAGATTCCGCTGGCCGGGTTCACCAGGTCCGCTTGTAACCGGTGAGCAGTTCGCTGCCCTTCTTGCGCCACTTCGGCTCCTCGTCGGCGGTCTTCGCGGTGAAGCCGCGCAGGGTGCGGATGACCGTGCCGTACATGCTGCTGGCGGCGGTGGAGACCTTGGAGCCGGGCGGCTCGTCCATGAACGGCATGAACTTGTCCGGGAAACCGGGCATGGTGCAGGCGATGCAGATGCCGCCCACGTTGGGGCAGCCGCCCACGCCGTTGATCCAGCCGCGCTTGGGCACGTTGCACTTCACCACCGGGCCCCAGCAGCCGAGCTTGACCAGGCACTTGGGCGAGCCGTACTCGCCCGCGAAGTCGCCCTGCTCGTAGTAGCCGGCCCGGTCGCAGCCCTCGTGCACGGTGGCGCCGAACAGCCAGGTCGGCCGCAGCGCCTCGTCCAGCGGGATCATCGGCGCCTGGCCCGCCACCTGGTAGAGCAGGTAGAGGATGGTCTCCGACAGGTTGTCCGGGTGGATCGGGCAGCCCGGCACGCAGACGATCGGCAGGCCCGCCTTGGACCGCCAGTCCCAGCCGAGATAGTCCGGGACGCCCATGGCGCCGGTCGGGTTGCCCGCCATGGCGTGGATGCCGCCGTAGGTGGCGCAGGTGCCGACCGCCAGGATGGCGGTGGCCTTGGGCGCCAGCCGGTCCAGCCACTCGCTGGTGGTCATCGGCTGCCCGGTGGCCGGGTTGTTGCCGAACCCGCACCAGTAGCCTTCCTCTTTGATCGCCTCGTTCGGGATGGATCCCTCGACCACCAGCACGAACGGCTCGAGCTCACCGCGGTCGGCCTTGTGCCACCATTCGATGAACGTGTCCGCCCCGGTCTCCGGGCCGCACTCGTAGTCGATCAGCGGCCAGTGCACCGCGATCTTGGGGAGCCCGGGTAGCGCCCCCAGCGCGATCTCCTCGATGCTGGGCTGGGTGGCCGCGGTCAGCGCGACCGAGTCACCGTCGCAGCCGAGGCCGCCGTTCATCCAGAGAATGTGGACAACGGGTTCTGTGGTGTCTGCTTGCGATTCGGTCGTGCCTGTGGCCATGCCGGGGCCACCTCCTCGCTACTGAATCGGATCAGTGCGGGCCGGGCGGCGGCCCGTCCCTGACAGTGCCCGCCCGGCAAGGGCGGGTGGCTGGGCGAGTACCCGGGCAGATGCGCGGGGCAGCGGCGCGCGGCCATCGGCGGCGGCCGGCCTGCCCCGCGGCCCGCAGGGAAATGCCCCTGTGCAAATGGTCACAGCGCAACTCGCCTTCGTGATGCGCAGACGCCGTCATCGTAGACCCGCGGTGTGCGCCCTACAAGACTGAACAGTCGTTTACCGGACAGTTTTGTCCTTCCTTTGCGCCCCCGGGGTGGCCGCGGACAGCAGGCCCATTTCGTCCCAACTGCCCCGGCCGGATACCCTTGGACCAGCCCTGCCCCGGCGCCGGGCCGCGCTGGCGAGAGCTGTTGAGGAGAGATCTGGTGGCCGAGCCCATCCCCGGTGCCCCCGCGGACCCGATCCAGGTCACGCCGGTGGTGGTGCTGTTCCAGGTGTTCCCCGCCCGGCCCTCATCGATCCCTGACATCCGCGACTTCGTGCGGCGCTGCCTGGCAGAATCCCCGCTCACCGAGGAAGGGAACCGGGAAGTCGGCGAGACCGTGTTCCGGGCCCTGCTGGACGCGGCCGGCCCGACCGGCTCGATCCACGTGGCGTTCCGGATCTTCCCCGAGCACGTCGAAGTGGACGTCCTGCACTCGGACTCGGCGGTCCAGTCGCCCCCGGCCGCCGCGGACGGGGGGCGGCCCGGCCAGTCAGCGCAGCGGGGGGCGGTGGCCCGGCCGGCCGCGCCGGCCGCGGGCGACGGCGGCCAGCAGCAGGCCGCCGCGGCGCAGCACGCCGACAACTTCGCCGACTGGATGTCCACCGCGCTCCGCAAGGAGGGCCTGACCCAGGAGGCCGCGGCGCGGCTGCTTGGCGTGTCGGTCAAGACCGTGAGCCGGTGGATCGGCGGGGCCACCGAGCCGCGCCTCAAGGACCTGCGGCGGATCCAGGAAGTGTTCGGCGACGTGCCCCTCGGGTGAGAACCGCCGGACCGGCGGGCACCCGCCCGGGACTCCAAGTCAGGTCAGAACTGTCCGGTCGGTGCACTGGACGAGCCCCCACAACAGTCCTACGGTGCTGTCATGGCGGTTCAACCGGGGCGTTACCGGCTTGGCCCAGACCATGGCCGGCTCATCCTGCGCACGGCCCGCGACGGCCTGGCAGCCACCGCCGGCCACGACCTCACCATCGAGGTACCCCGCTGGTCGGGCGAGCTGACGGTCAGCGGGAACGGGGACGGGCCGGCCCCGGCCGCCCTCGGCCTGCGGATCGAGCTGGGGTCGCTGCTGGTCCGCCGTGGCACCGGCGGGGTCAAGCCGCTGACCGACCGGGACCGCCGCGAGATCGCGGTGACCGCGCGGAAGGTGCTCGGCACCGACCGCCATCCGGACGCGGAGTTCACCGCGGACAGCTTCCAGGCCGGCCCGGATGACGGCTGGCTGGTCAGCGGCTCGCTGACGCTGAACGGCCAGACCGGGCCGGTCCAGCTGCGGGTGAGCCAGACGGGTGACGGCCGGTTCCGGGCGACCGCGTCGGTCCGGCAGACCCAGTACGGGATCAAGCCCTACACCGCGTTCCTCGGCGCGCTGAAGGTCCGCGACGCGGTGGACATCGAGGCCGACGCCGAGCTCGCCGACCCGGACGCCGGGGCGGGAGCGGCGTCATGACCGGCCCGGCCGCGGCCGGCGCCGCGGCGGCCGGGGAGGCCGCCCGGCTGTTCGGGCTGCGGGCCGGGCCAGTGAGTGACCTGGCGGACCAGGCCGGCGCGGTCGCCGCAGCCTGCCACGCCATGGCGGTGCGCTTCCATCAGGGCGGCAAGCTGGTGGTGTTCGGCGCCGGCGGCCCGAGCACCGACGCGCAGCACGTCGCGGTCGAGTTCGTCCACCCGGTCATCGTGGGCAAGCGGGCCCTGCCCGCCATCTCCCTGACCACCGACGTCGCCACCGTCACCGGCGTGGCCGCCCACGACGGGATGGCGGCCATCTTCGCGCACCAGATCCGGGTGCTGGCCGAGCCGGGCGACATCGCGCTCGGGATCTGCTCGGACGGGAACTCGCCGAGCGTGCTGGGCGGGCTGGCGGCCGCGCGGGAGCTGGGGCTGCTCACCATCGCGCTGGCCGGCGCCGGGGGCGGCGCGATCGCGGCCAGCGGCGCCGCGGATCACCTGCTCGCCGTCGCCTCCGCCGACCCGCGTATCGTCAAGGAAGTACAGGTGACCACGTACCACATCCTGTGGGAGCTGGTGCACGTGTTCTTCGAACAGCCGGGCCTGCTCGGTCGGGGGGTGGTCGCATGACGGCGGGCCAGCCGCAGCCCGGGCCGCCGCAGTCCGGGCCACCGCAGTCCGGGCCATCGCAGTCTGTACCGGAGTGCCACGGCGACGTCTGCATCACCTGCTCCGACACCGCGGTCGAGGTGACCGTGCTGCGGCTGCTCGGCGACGGCATGGCGGTGGTGGACGCCGGCGGCGCCGAGGAAGAGGTGAGCGTCGCCCTGGTGGCGGCCGGGCCGGGCGACACCATCCTGGTGCACGCCGGCGAGGCGATCGCGGTGGTGCCGCGATGACCGCCCCGGCCGGGCCGGGCGGCGGTCCCGCCAGCGGCGGGGGCCAGGGCGCCATGGAGGCGCTGTACCCGTTCCTCTACTCCGGCACGTCCGACCTGTCCGCGGTGCTGGCGGAGGTGCGCCGCTCCACCGTGGCCAAGGCCGCGGAGATCACGCAGTTGCGCGCCCGGATCGCCGGGCGGGACGGGGCCCGGCTGGCGGGGGCCGCGGCGGCGATGGCCGCCCGCTTCGCGGCCGGGGGCCGGCTGCTGGCCTTCGGCAACGGCGGCAGCGCCACCGACGCGCAGGAACTCGCCACCCTGTTCCTCAATCCCGGCGGCGGCGCCCGCGCCCTGCCCGCGTTCGCCCTCGGCAACGACACCTCGGTCGTCACCGCGCTGTGCAACGACATCGGCGTCGAGGTGGTGTTCGCCCGCCAGATCGCGGCGTTCGGCCGTCGCAGCGACATCGCCGTCGGGCTGTCCACCAGCGGCAACTCCGAGAACCTGGTCCGCGCGTTCGAGGAGGCGGGCCGGCGGGGAATGCTGACCGTCGGGATCGCGGGCTACGACGGCGGCAAGATGGCCGAGCTGGACACCATCGACCACCTGTTCGTCGCGCCGTCGGAGTCCGTGCACCGGATCCAGGAGGCGCAGACGACCGTGTACCACGTGCTGTGGGAGCTCACGCTCGCCGCGCTCGCCGCGCCGGGGCCGGGGTGAGCGGCCGGGTGCTCGTCGCCGGGGTGGGCAACATCTTCCTCGGCGACGACGGCTTCGGCTCCGCGGTGGCCCGGCGGCTCGCGGGCGCCAGCCTGCCCGCGGGGGTCCGGGTCGCCGACTACGGCACCAGCGGCATGCACCTCGCCTACGACCTGTCGGGCGGCTACGAGACCGCCATCCTCATCGACGCCTCCCCGCGCGGCGAGACCCCGGGCACCGTGACGGTGCTGGAGGCCCGCCCCGCCCGCCGGCCGGACCCGCCGGTGGACGGGCCGGCCGTAGCCGGGCTGGCCGCCAGCCGCCTGTTCGACAGCCACGGCATGCAGCCTGACCTGGTGCTCGGGGTACTGGACATGCTGGGCGGCGAGGCGCCCCGGATCCTGGTCGTCTGCTGCGAGCCGGCCAGCACCAGCTACGGAATGGAACTGAGCGAGCCGGTCGCGGCCGCGGTCGGCGAGGCGGCCCGGATCGTCACGGACCTGCTGGCCGCGGCGGCCGGCCAGCCGCCGGCCGCGGTGACCCGCCGCGGCGAAGAGTAAGGGGAATGTCCCATGTGCCTCGGCATACCCGGTGAAGTGGTCGAGTACCTGCCCGGCCAGCCGGACCTGGCGAAGGTGAACGTGAGCGGGGTCAAACGGGTGATCAACGTCGGCCTGCTCACGGATGACCTGCCCAAGCCCGGCGAATGGGTGCTCATCCACGTCGGGTTCGCGCTGTCGAAGATCGACGAGCAGGAGGCCGCCGCCGCCCTGGAGTTCCTGGAGGGGATCGGCCAGGCGTACGCCGATGAGCTGGCGGCACTGACCGAATCGCAGATCGAGTAGCGAGGAGCGTGCGGACGATGCGGTTCGTCGACGAATTCCGGGACGCCGACAAGGCGCGCGCGCTGGCGGCGAAGATCGCGAGCCTGTGCGAGCCGGGGCGCCAGTACAAGCTGATGGAGGTGTGCGGGGGGCACACCCACACGATCTACAAGCACGGCCTCGAGGATTACCTGCCCGAGTCGATCACCCTGGTGCACGGCCCCGGCTGCCCGGTCTGCGTCATCCCGATGGGCCGGGTGGACGACGCCATGCACCTGGCCGCCCAGCCGGATGTGATCATGACCTCATTCGGGGACATGCTGCGGGTGCCGGGCAGCAACGGCTCGTTCTTCGACGCCAAGGCGCGGGGCACGGACATCCGGATGGTGTACTCCCCGCTGGACTCGCTGAAGGTCGCCCGGCAGAACCCGGGCAAGCGGGTGGTGTTCATGGCGATCGGCTTCGAGACCACCGCCCCGTCCACCGCCATGACGATGCTGCGGGCCGCGGCGGAAGGACTGGAGAACTTCTCCGTCTTCTGCAACCACGTCACGATCATCCCGGCCATCAAGGCCATCCTGGACTCCCCCGACCTGCGGCTCGACGGGTTCATCGGCCCCGGCCACGTCTCCACCGTGATCGGCTGCCGGCCGTACGAGTTCATCGCCCGCGACTACGGCAAGCCGGTGGTGGTGGCGGGCTTCGAGCCGCTGGACATCCTGCAGTCGATCTACCAGCTCATGCTGCAGCTGTCTGAGGGCCGCAGCGAGGTGGAGAACCAGTACTCCCGGGTGGTGCCCTGGGACGGCAACCTGGTGGCCCTGCGGGCCATCGCCCAGACCATGGAGCTGCGCCCCTACTTCGAATGGCGGGGGCTGGGCTTCATCTCCCAGTCCGCGCTGCGGGTGCGCCCGGACTTCGCCCGCTTCGACGCCGAGGAACTGTTCGGCGTGCCCGGCGTGCGGGTCGCCGACCCCAAGGCGTGCCAGTGCGGCGAGGTTCTCAAGGGCGTGCTCAAGCCGTGGGAGTGCAAGGTGTTCGGCACCGCGTGCACCCCGGAGACCCCCATCGGGACCTGCATGGTCTCCCCCGAGGGCGCCTGCGCCGCCTACTACAACTACGGCCGGATGAACCGCCAGCGGCTCACGCAGACGGCAGAAGTGAGCGGAGCATGACAACCCCGGGCGGCTGGATCGCCGACGCGCTGCGCGAGCACGACCACGCCGAGCTCGAGGAAGCGCAGCGCGGGCAGGGAACGGACCGCACCGCACCGGGCGGCCGCCGTCAGCTGCCGCTGGCAGACAGGGAGCCGGCCCAGGCCGGCGACCCAGGGAGCAGGGAGCAGCAGGTGCTCGACCGCATCGACCGGGCCCGCCGGCGGCGGCCCCGGGTGCGGGAAGAGCGGATCACCATGGCACACGGGGCGGGCGGGAAGGCGACCCAGACCCTGATCGAGGCGATCTTCCTGGACACCTTCCGCAACCCGCTGCTCGAGCCGCTGGAGGACGCGGCGCAGCTGCGGGTCAGCGGCGCGCGGCTGGCCCTGACCACGGACTCGTTCGTGGTGTCGCCGCTGTTCTTCCCCGGCGGCGACATCGGCGACCTCGCGGTCAACGGCACCGTGAACGACCTGGCGGTGTCCGGGGCCACCCCGCTGTACCTGTCCGCGGGATTCATCCTCGAAGAGGGCTTCCCGGTGGCCGACCTGACCCGGATCGCCGCCTCCATGGCGGCCGCGGCCGCCGCCGCGGGCGTGCACGTGGTCACCGGCGACACCAAGGTGGTGGAGCGCGGCAAGGCGGACGGCTGCTACATCAACACCGCCGGGGTCGGCCTGGTGCCGGACGGCGTGGACCTGGGGGTGGCCACGGCCCGGCCGGGTGACGCCATCCTGGTGTCCGGGCCGGTCGGCGACCACGGCGTCACCATCATGCTAGCCCGCGGCGAGCTGGACATCGAGGCGGACCTGCAGTCCGACACCGCCGCGCTGAACGGGCTGGTGGCTGAGCTGCTGGCGGCCGCGCCGGGGGTGCGCGCCCTGCGCGACGCGACCCGCGGCGGCGTCGCCACCATCCTCAACGAGATCGCCCGGGCAGCGGACGTCGGGGTGCTGGTCGCCGAGGACGACATCCCGGTGCGGGAGGAGGTCCGCGGCGCCGCCGAGCTGCTGGGCATCGACCCGATGTACGTGGCCTGCGAGGGCCGCCTGGTCGCCGTCGTCGACAGCGGCCACGCGGACCGGGCGCTGGCGGCGATGCGCGCCCACCCGCTCGGCGGGCAGGCCGCGGTGATCGGCCGGGTGACCGATGCCAACCCGGGCATCGTCCAGCTCAAGACCGCCTTCGGCGGCACCCGGATCGTGGACCTGCTGGTCGGCGACCCACTGCCGCGCATCTGCTGAGCGGGCCGATGCACGAGCTCGCGATCACCGAGAGCATCGTGGCGGCGGTGACCGGCCGCCTGCCCGATGCGAAGATCTCCTGCGTGCGGCTGGAGATCGGCCCGCTGACCGGCGTGGTCGCGGACTCGGTGCGGTTCTGCTTCGACCTGGTCACCGAGGGCACCAACCTCGAAGGCGCCCAGCTGGAGATCAGCGAGCCGCCCGCCCGCTGCCACTGCGGCGCCTGCGGCGCCGAGTTCGAGCCGGACGGCCCGATCCCGCTGTGCCGGTGCGGCGGCAGCCAGCTCACCGTGCTGTCCGGTGAGCAACTGAAGATCGTCTCGGTACAGGTGGTGTGACATGTGCGGGACCTGCGGCTGCGGCGGCGAGGTGCTGATCACCCTGCACGGCGGCGAGCCCGCCCGCGGCGGGCACACGCACGGCGGCGGGCACGCCCACGACGGCGGGCCCACGCACGACGGCCCCGGCCGCACCGTCATGCTGCAGCAGAACGTGCTGGCGAAGAACGACGAGCTGGCCGCCCGGAACCGGGAGTGGCTGCGCAGCCGCGGCGTGCTGGTGCTCAACCTGATGAGCTCACCCGGGGCGGGCAAGACCACGCTGCTGGAACGGACGGCCCGGGACCTGGCGGGCGAGCTGACGATCGGCGTGATCGAAGGCGACCAGGACACCGCGCTGGACGCCGACCGGATCCTGGCGGCGGGCTGCAGGGTGGTGCAGATCAACACCGGCACCGGCTGCCACCTGGACGCGGCCATGGTCGGCCGGGCCCTGGCCGAGCTGGACCCGGCGGACGGGTCGGTGGTGGTGATCGAGAACGTCGGCAACCTGGTCTGCCCCGCCCTGTTCGACCTCGGCGAGGCGATGCGGGTGGTGCTCGCGTCAGTCACCGAGGGCGCGGACAAGCCGGTCAAGTACCCGCACATGTTCCGCTCCGCGGACCTCGTGCTGATCAGCAAGAACGACCTGCTGCCGTACGTCAGCTTCGACGTCCGGCGGTGCGCGGCGGACCTGGAGAAGGTCAGCCCGGACGCGCACATGCTGGAGGTCTCGGCGTACTCCGGCGACGGGCTGGCCGCCTGGTACAACTGGCTGCGCCGTCACCTCCCGGAGCCGGTCACCCGCTGACCGCCGCGCCTGTGCCCGCCGAGTCCCGGGCGGCCGCCACCACCGCCTGGCCCAGGCTGATCCCGCCGTCGTTGCACGGCACCCGCTGGTGGGTCAGCACCCGGAAGCCGCGTGCTTCCAGCCGTTCCACCACGGCGGACAGCAGCAGCAGGTTCTGGAAGACGCCGCCGGACAGCGCCACCGCGGCCAGCCCTGTCCGTTCCCGCAGCAGCAGGCAGCAGTCCTCGATGAGGGCGGCCACGCCGTGGTGGAAGCGGGCCGCGATGACGCCCGGCGCGGTGCCGGCGGCCAGGTCCTCGCAGACCGCCCGGATCAGGTCGGCCCCGGCCGCCTGCACGACGCCGCCGGGCCGGACGCCGGCCCGGTAGCCGGACCGTTCCCGCGGGTCGGCCAGCTGCTCCAGCTCGATGGCGGCCTGGCCCTCGTAGTTGATCGCGTCCCGCACGCCCAGCAGCGCCGCGGCCGCGTCGAACAGCCGGCCGGCGCTGGAGGTGGCCGGCGCGCGGAGGCCGCTGCGCGCCAGCGCGACCACATCCGCCCAGTGCTTCTCGTTCCGCATCATGACCGTCAGGCCGCCGGGCGGCCCGCCCGGGTAGGCGGCGTCCAGGTAGGCGGCTGCCATCCGCCACGGCTGGCGGATCGCGGCGGCGCCGCCGGGCATCGGCACCGGCGCGAGGTGCCCGGCCCGCTCGAAGCCGGCCAGCCCCGCGACCAGGAACTCCCCGCCCCAGATCGTGCCGTCGGTGCCGTAGCCGGTGCCGTCGAAGGCGACCCCGATCACCGGGCCCTGCTCGCCGTTGTCGGCCAGGCAGGCGGCGATGTGCGCGTGGTGGTGCTGCACGCCGGTGAGCTCGATGTCCGCTTCCCCGCTGTCGGCCAGGTCCACGGCGTACTTGGTGGACAGGTAGTCCGGATGCAGGTCATGGGCCACCAGCGCCGGCGTGACCTCGAACAGCCGCTGGAAGTGCGCGATGCCCTCGGTGAACGAGCGCAGGGTCTCCGCGTTCTCCAGGTCGCCGATGTGATGGGAGACGAAGGCGTGCCCGCCCCGGCCCAGGCAGAAGGTGTTCTTCAGCTCGGCGCCGCAGGCCAGCACGGGCCGCCGGAAGCGGACCGGAACGCTGATGGGCTCCGGCACATAGCCGCGGGAACGGCGCTGCAGCGCCCCGCGGCCGCGGAAGACGGTGGCCACCGAGTCGTCGGTCCGGATGTGGATTTCCCGGTCGTGCGTGAGGAAGGCGTCCGCGATCCCGGCCAGCCGGGTCAGCGCTTCGCCGTCGGTGTACACGATCGGCTCGTCGGAGACGTTCGCGCTGGTCATCACCAGCGGCCTGGCCGTGGCGGCGAGCAGCAGGTGGTGCAGCGGGGTGTACGGGAGCAGCAGGCCGAGCCGCCGGTTGCCGGGCGCGACCGCGCGGGCGACGCCGGTCCCCGGCCGCCGCGGCAGCAGCACGATGGGCCGGCTGGCCGCGGTCAGCAGCGCGGCCGCCGCGCCGTCCACGTCGCACAGCCGGCCCGCGGCGGGCAGGCCGTCCACCATGACCGCGAACGGCTTGTCCTCGCGGTGCTTGCGGGCCCGCAGCGTGGCCGCGGCCGTCTCGCTGCTGGCGTCGCAGGCCAGGTGGTAGCCGCCGAGGCCCTTGACGGCCACGGTCTTCCCCGCGGTCAGCAGCCCGGCCGCGGCGGCCAGCGGGTCGCCGGGCAGCGCCCGGCCGTCCGGCCCGGTCAGCGCCAGCCGGGGGCCGCACGCCGGGCAGCACACCGGCTGGGCGTGGAACCGCCGGTCAGCCGGGTCGTGGTACTCGGCCGCGCACCGCCCGCACATGGCGAAGCCCACCATGGTGGTGCGCGAGCGGTCGTAGGGCACATTCCGCACGATGGTGAAGCGCGGGCCGCAGTTCGTGCAGTTGATGAACGGGTACCGGTACCGGCGGTCCGCCGGGTCCGTCAGCTCGCGCAGGCAGTCGGCGCAGGTGGCGGTGTCCGCCGAGACCAGCGCCCGGCGGCTCCCGCCGCTCTCGCTCGGCACGATCGTGAACCCGCCGCTGCCCGCTGGCGGCAGATCCCGGGTGCGGACCCGCTCGATCCTGGCCAGCGCCGGGGCATCCTGCTCCAGCCGGGCCAGGAACGCCGTGACGGCCGCTGGCGGTCCCTCGACCTCGGCGAACACCCCGTCGGCGTCATTGCCGACCAGTCCACCGAGGCCGAGGCTCGTGGCGAGCGAGTACACGAAGGGCCGGAACCCGACTCCCTGGACGATGCCCTCGACCCGGATCCCCGTCCTGATGCGTTCGCTCACTCCCCCAGTGTGGCCGCCAGGTGGTGCGGGCCGCGTGCACGCTTACCGGATCAGGCCGGCCAGCACCCCGTACTCGTCCCGCCTGGTGGGCATGTCCGCTGGCGACGGCGCCGGCTGCGACGGCTCCGGCTGGGTGGCCGGCTCCTGCCGCTCGGGCGCGGTGGCGGGCCGTTCCGCGGCCGGCCGGGCTGCGGGCTTCGGCTTCGCCGGCGTGCGCGGCCTGGCAGGCGTGCGCGGCTTGGCCGCGGTCCTCGGCTTGGCAGGGGTCCTCGGCTTGGCAGGGGTCCGCGGCTTGGCTGGGGTCCGCGGCTTGGCTGGGGTCCGCGGCTTGGCCGCGGTCGCCGTCCGCTTCGCGGCCGTCGTGGTCCGCTTGGCCGCGGCGCCCGTGGCCCGCGTCGCAGCGGTCGCCGTCCGCTTCGCGGTGGTCGTCGTCCGCTTCGCGGCGGTGGTGGCCCGCTTCGCCGCGGTCCGGCCCGTGGTGGTCCGCGCGGCGGTGGTCCGCGACGCGGCGGCCGTCCGGGTGCCGGTGCTCCGGGTGGCGGACGGGCGCCTCACCGCGGTCCGGGTGCCGGTGGCCCGGGTCCCCGTCCTGGTGGCACGCCGCGCCGCGGTGCTGCGGCCCGCCGTGCTCCGGCTCGCGGCGGCCCGCGGCCGCGCGCTGGCGGCCGGCGCCGCAGGCCTGGCCGACGACATGCTCTTGGCGGCCGTGGTCAGCGCCTTCGACGCGGTGGTCATCGCCTTGGTCGCCGCGTTCATGGCCTGCATCGCCGCGGACATCGTCCGCGCCGACGTGGTGGCCTTGGTGGCGGCGGACGTCATCTTGGTCGCGGCCGAGGTCACCTTCGCGGCCGCCGAGGAGACGGTGCGGGCGGCGGCCGCCGGGGTCGCCGAGCTGCGGCTGGCCGCGGTGCTGCGGGTGCTCCGGCTGGCCGCCGCGCTGCGGGTGCTGCGGGTGGCACTGCGGGTCGCGGGCCGGGTGCTGCGCGACGTGGTGCGCGTGCTCCGGGATGTGGCCCGGGAACTGCGGGTCGCGGAGCGGGTGCCCGTCCCGGTCCGGCTGGTGCTGCGGGCTGCGGCCGTTCTCGTGCCGGTCCTGCTGCCCGTCCGGGCGCGGCTGCTGCTGGCGGTCTTCCTGGCCGCGCTGCCGGACGCCTTCGTCCGCGCGGTATTCGCTGACCGGCGGCTGGAGGCCGCGCGTGTCGTCGTTTGCGAAGGCATTGATCTTCCCCCCGTAGTGATCAATTACGGGAGTCCTATTCCACGATTGGCCGCCGCTTACACCGCAGCGGGCAGGAAATAACCGTTGCGCACCGCCGGCGGCGGCACCCGTACCGGGGCAAGCCGTGATGGACCCGGGCGGTCCGGAAACAGCGGCAAACGAGCCCAATAGCATGGTAAGACCGGCAGTGGCCGCCATCTCCGGTCCTGGCCTGGGCTGATGATGGCGCCCTCGACCATACCCGTCATTCCCGGGGCCGTACCCACCCGACTCGCGGCGGGTGCCAGAAAGGCATCGGGCAAGAAACCTTACGGAGTCAAACGAATGTGATAACCGGGACCGGCAATCAGCCCGCAAACGCGGCGCGGAATCAGGCGCGGAATCAGGCCCGGAAATCAGGGAACCGCAAACGGCTCCCGCCGCCGGGACGGCAATAGGGCCGGGAAATCACGCCGGGCGCGGGACACCGCCCGCGGGCGGGCCGCGCCCGCGCCGGGCCGCTCACGCCCGCCGCCACAGCAGGGCCGGCGCCCGGGGCCGGCCGCACTCTCCGCAGCCCGGTACCGGCGTGTAGCGCGCCGGTGCGCCGGCCGCACGGGCAGACTGGGCGGATGGCCGGCGCATCCGGGCGGCCCGGCGCATTCGGGAGGCACCGTGGGCGGGCTGACGTCCGTGGAGATCTGCGCAGGCGCCGGCGGGCAGGCGCTCGGCCTGGAGCAGGCGGGGTTCGGTCACGAGGCCGCGGTGGAACTCGACGCGGACGCCTGCGAGACGCTGCGGCGCAACCGCGGGGCGGACTGGAAGATCATCGAAGGTGACGTCCGCGACCTGGACGGGCGGCAGTTCCGCGGCGCCGACCTGCTGGCCGGCGGGGTGCCCTGCCCGCCGTTCTCGATCGCCGGGCGGCAGCTGGGCGCGGTCGACGAGCGGGACCTGTTCCCGCAGGCGCTGCGGCTGGCGGAGGAGATCGGCCCGCGGGCGGTGCTGCTGGAGAACGTGCGCGGGCTGGCGGCGCGCCGGTTCGACAGCTACCGCGCCAGCGTGCTGGCCCGGCTGCACGCGCTCGGCTACCGGACCTGGTGGGAGCTGGCGCACGCCAGCGACCACGGGGTGCCGCAGCTGCGGCCCCGGTTCGTGCTGGTCGCGCTGCGTGAACCGTGGGCGTCGGCGTTCCGCTGGCCGCCGCCGTCGCCGCAGCCGCCACCGCCGGTCGGCGCGGTGCTGCGCGAGCTCATGGCCGCGCGGGGCTGGCCCGGCGCCGCGGAATGGGCCGCCGGGGCGCAGGGCATCGGCCCCACCATCGTCGGCGGCAGCCGCAAGCATGGCGGCCCCGACCTCGGGCCGACCCGGGCCCGGGAGGCGTGGCGGAAGCTGGGGGTGGACGGCCTGGGAATTGCCGACGCCGCACCGGGGCCGGACTGGCCGGCCGGGCAGCTGCCGAAGCTGACGGTCCCGATGGTCGCCCGGCTGCAGGGCTTCCCCGCCAGCTGGGTGTTTGCGGGCCGCAAGACCGCCGCCTACCGGCAGGTCGGCAACGCGTTCCCGCCGCCGGTCGCCCGCGCGCTCGGGCTCGCCATCCGCGACGCCCTGGCCTAGCGGGCCGCTGGGCAACGGCCCGCTGGCGGCCGGGCCTATGCCGCCCGCAGCCCGGCCAGCACCGTGTCGAGCAGCGCGACCTGCCGGTCCGGCGGGACCCGCGCGGGGTACAGCACCGCTTCCACGCTGACGCCGTCGATGAGCGCGACCAGCTGGTGGGTGGCCTCCTCCAGGTCGAGGCCGGCCCGCAGCTCGCCCCGGCTCTCCGCGTCGGTGAGCAGGCCGCGCAGGCGCCGCCACAGCCGCTCGAACTCGGTGTTCTGCAGCTCGGCGAGGCCCGGGTTGCCCAGTGCCCGGCCCCAGAAGCTGACCTCGATCTCCGCCTCCAGCAGCCGCCCGGCGTCCAGCGGCAGCGCCTCCAGCATGATCACCCGCAGCGCCGCCAGCCCGGACAGGCCGCTGGCCCGCCGGGTCATCCGCTCCCCCACCCGCCGGTGCGCCAGCACCAGCGCCGAGCCGAGGATGTCCTGCTTGTCGCTGAAGTAGTGGGCCAGGACGCCCGGGGAGTACCCGGCTTCCCGGGCGATCTTCCTGATCGTGGTGCCGGCCAGCCCTTCCCGGGAAATGATGCGCCAGGTGGCGGCGAGCACCTCGTCCCGCCGCGACTCCCAGTCGACAACCTTCGGCATTCCGCCCAGCTCCCGTCCCAGCAGACGATGACCGGCAGCCGCGGGCGGCCCGGGGCCGCCGGGCTGTCCCGGCTCTTGATTTTATTTATGACGACTGTCTAATATCCGGGCAAGCTGCCCGTCCCGCCGGGATGAGCAGGCGGAGTGTCGCCAAACCGCCGTGGAGGTGGCATGGCTGACCACGCCGACCCGTTCGGTGCCCACCGGGAGAGCCTGGTGGCGTTCGGCCGCCGGCTGGCTGGTGACGACCTCGCGTACGGCACCTCCGGCAACCTCAGCGTCCGGGCCGGCGAGCTGATGGCCATCACCCCCTCCGGGGTGCCCTACGAGGTGATGGCGCCGTCCGGCATCTGCCTGGTCCGGGTGGCCGACGGCAGCGTCGCCGGCGGGCACCGGCCGTCCACCGAAACCCCCATGCACCTGGCCGTCTACCGGGCCACCAGCGCCGCCGCCATCGTGCACACCCACTCGCCGTTCGTGGTGGCGCTGTCGTCGGTGCTGGACGAGCTGCCGGCCGTGCACTACGCCATGGCCGGCCTGGGCGGCCCGGTGCGGGTGGCGCCGTACGCCAGGTTCGGCACCGGCGGGCTGGCGGACAGCGCGCTGACCGCGCTGGCCGGGCGCACCGCCGTGATCCTGCAGAACCACGGCGCGCTGGCCTACGGGTCCACGCTCGCGCAGGCGTACGAGCGGGCGGGCGTGCTGGAGTGGCTGGCCCGTGTCTACTGGCACGCCCGGATGCTGGGCACGCCGAGGACCCTGGACACCGCCGCGCTGGCGGAGGTCGCCGAGGCGGCCCGCGCCATCCGGTACGGCGAACCGGACCCGCCGCCATGAGCCTGCCGACGCCCTCCCCCGTGGTGGTGAGCCTGGGCGTGCACATCGTGGACGTGCTCGGGCGGCCGGTCACCGGCATCCCGCCCGGGCAGGGCAGCGTGCTGCTGGAGGAGATCCGGCTCACCGCCGCGGGCACCGCCGCTGGCACCAGCGTGGACCTGGCCAAGCTGGGCGCGCAGGTCATCGCCATGGGCGCGATCGGCGCGGACGCGCTCGGCACGCTGCTGGTGTCGCTGCTGGAGGGCCACGGGGTGGCCACCACGCTGCTGGCCCGCAAGCCGGGCGCGCAGACCTCCGCCACCATGCTGCCGATCCGGCCGAACGGGGAACGGCCCGCCCTGCACGTCCCCGGCGCCAGCCCGCACCTGGACCTGGCCGACGTGGACCTGGGCGTGATCGGCGCCGCCGACGTGCTGCACGTGGGCGGGCCCGACGCGCTCGGCCGCTTCCTCGGCGATCCGCTCGCCCGCGTGCTGGCGGCCGCCCGCGGGCACGGCACGCTCGTCACCATGGACGTGCTGCGGCCCGGCGACCAGGCGACCTTCGAACGGCTGCGGCCGCTGCTGCCCCAGGTCGATTTCTTCCTGCCGAACGAGGACCAGCTGCTGGCCCTGACCGGCGACGCGGACCTGGACGCGGCGATCGGGACCGTCCTGGCCGCCGGCGCCGGCTGCGTGGCGGTCACCCGCGGGGCCGCGGGCAGCCGGGTCGCGGCGGCCGGCACCGACCTGACCGTCCCGGCGCTGCCGGTGCCGGTGGTGGACACGACCGGCTGCGGCGACGCGTTCTCGGCCGGCTTCATCGTCGGCATCTGCCGCGGCTGGGACCCCCGCCGGGCCGCGGAGCTGGGCACGGCCGCGGCCGCCCTGGTCGCCCAGGGCCTGGGCTCCGACGCGGTGCTGACGGACTTCGGCCAGGCCGAGGGCCTGCTGGCGGATCCGCCCGCCGCGGGCCCGCCAGCAAACGACTCACGAGGAGAGCGCGTCCCATGACTGTCACCGGCGCCCGCCCGCTCACCGCCGACGCCGCGCTGCGCCGGCGCGCCGCCGCGGTGATCCCGGGCGGCATGTACGGGCACCAGAGCGCCGCCGGCCTGCCCGCTGGCTTCCCGCAGTTCATGGCGCGGGGCCGGGGCGCCCGGGTGTGGGACGCCGACGGCAACGAGTACGTGGACCTGATGTGCAGCTACGGGCCGGTGATCCTGGGCCACCGGCACCCGGCGGTCGAAGCGGCGGCCCGGGCGCAGCAGGAGCAGGCCGACTGCCAGAACGCGCCGTCGGCGCGGATGGTCGAGCTGGCGGAGGCGCTCACGGCGACCGTGGCGCACGCGGACTGGGCCATGTTCGCCAAGAACGGCACCGACGCCACCACCCTGGCCCTCATGATCGCCCGTGCGGCCACCGGCCGCCGCACCGTCCTGGCCGCCCGCGGCGCCTATCACGGCGCCGCGCCCTGGTGCACGCCCCGGCCAGCGGGCACCACCCCGGGCGACCGCGCGCACCTGGCCTACTTCAGCTACAACGACCTGGCGAGCGCCGAGGCCGCGGCGGCCGCGGCCGGCGGCGACCTGGCAGGCGTCATCGTCAGCCCCTTCCGGCACGACGCCGGGTTCGACCAGGAGCTCGCGGACCCGGCGTTCGCCCGCGGCCTGCGCGCCCTGTGCGACCGGGCCGGCGCCGCGCTCATCCTGGACGACGTGCGCTGCGGCTTCCGGCTGCACCTCGGCGGCAGCTGGGAGCCGCTGGGGGTGGACCCGGACCTGAGCGCCTGGAGCAAGGCGATCGCCAACGGCCACCCGCTCGCCGCCGTGCTGGGCAGCGGCTGGCTGCGGGAGGCGGCCAGCGAGGTCTTCACCACCGGCTCGTTCTGGTTCGCCGCCGTGCCGATGGCGGCCGGTGTGGCGACGCTCGATGTGATCGCAAAGAGCAACTATCTCGAGGAGACCCGGCGGCTGTCCGGGGTCTTTCGCGAGGGGCTCGCGCG
>JBLMWU010000200.1:0-11402 GCA_050257395.1 Gemmatimonadota bacterium
CAGGATCATCGCCAGCGCCGCCAGCGTCACCAGCAGGCCGGCGCCCAGCCACGCCCACTCCCGGCTGCTCGCCCTCCGGTGCCTCCTCAGCGGGTGCGCGCGCCCCCCGTCGCGCATACGCTCAGTATTTCACCAGTGACTCCTGGTATCCGATGCCCGGGCTGCGGAACCGCGTCAGTGCGCGGTGCCGGGCTGGCGCGGCGGCCGCAGCCCGGTGGTCACGTAGAGGACCGCGGCGGCCGCCACCGCACCGAGCAGGACCAGCCCGAGGGCGTAGGACTGCAGCGCCCCGTAGATGGTGCCCATCACCAGCGGCGGGATGAAGCCGCCGAGCCCGCCCGCCGCGCCCACCACCCCGGTGACCGCGCCGACCTCCTGCCGCGGGGCGCGCTGGGCCACGAGCGCGAAGACCGCGCCCGCTGCCGCGCCCAGCGCCGCCGCCATCACCAGGAACGCGATGGTGCCGCCGGGGGCGAGTGCCGGGGTCACCGACTGCGCGAACGCGCAGCCGGCCACCACCGCGAACGCCACCGCGAGGACCCAGGCGGCGGGGAAGCGGTCCGCCAGGTAGCCGCCGGCCGGCCGCAGCAGCACCGCGACGATCACGAAACCGCCCATCTTGGCCGCGGCGTCGGACTGGGTCAGCAGGTAGGCGGTCTTCAGGTAGGTCGGCAGGTAGACGCTGAACGCGACATAGCCGCCGAAGGCGAGCGCGTACAGCGCGGACGCCTGCCAGGTGATCCGCAGCCGCAGGGTCCGGCCCAGCCGGGTCGCCAATGGCTCGGCCGGCCGCGCGCGGCCCGGCGCGTCCCGCAGCACCAGGGCGGCCACGGCCCCGTATACGGCGAGCACCACCGCGACGATCAGGAACGGCGACGCGATCCCGTTCGCGGTCACCAGCTTGACGGTGGTCAGCGCGCTGATCGCGGTGCCGCCCATGCCCATGCCGAAGATCCCGATCGCCAGGCCCCGCCGGTGCGGCGGGAACCAGGCGCTGACGAAGGGGACCCCGACCGCGAAGGCCGTGCCGCCGATTCCCAGGAAGAACCCGGCCGCGAGCAGCCCGGCCAGGGAGCCGTGCGCGACGTAGCCGATGACCAGCACCGGGACGATGGTGGCGAAGCTGACGGCCGAGAACATGATCCGGCCCCCGAGCCGGTCCGTCAGGGCCCCGACCGGGATCCGCCCCAGCGACCCGACCACGACCGGGACCGCGACCAGGAGCGCCTGGCTCACGCTGGACAGATGCAGGGCGGCCTTGAAATGCGGGCCGAGCGGGCTCAGCAGCGCCCAGGCCCAGAAGTTCAGGCCGAACCCGATGGTCGCCATGGCCAGCATCAGCCAGCTCCGTGCCTGGGCGGCTGACTGGCCGGCGGCGGGCGCGGCCTCGGTCCGGGTGCTCATCCCGGTCCCCCTTCGTCATCGGCGGTGCGCGGCGCCGCAGGCGGCCCGGCTGGCAGGCCCACGGGGCAGGCCGTGATCACAGCCTCCGGGCAGGGCCCGGCCGGAGCCCAGGGCCCTTGGTCCCGTCCCCGCTGTGGCGGACGTCACCGCGAGCGGGCGGGTGAGACGAGTGAGGCGAGCATCGCCGCGGACACCGCCGCCCAGACGGCGAAGGCCACCCACGCCCCCGCGCTGCCCGCCGCCGTCAGCCACGGCACGTGCAGGGCGCGCCCGAGTTCCCAGCTGGCCACGGAGTGCATGCCGAGCGGGAAGACCATGCTCCACAGGCCCGGCTCGTACCGCAGCGGCACGCGCCGCAGCAGGTGCCGCCATATCCCGAGGCCGATCAGCAGCGGGACCAGCCAGGTGCCGAACGCCCATAGCACCACCGAGAGACCGGCCAGCACCGGGCGGACCGCTGCCAGCAGCGGCTGCGCGGGCAGGCCGAGCACCCGGGCGCCCGCCAGCACGCTGATCGCGGTGGCGCCCATGAATATCCAGTAGGCAGGGGTCAGCCGGGCCGGGTCCACCGGGAAATGCAGCAGGCCGGCCAGCACCAGGCCGGCGATGAGCAGATACAGCAGCACGCCGACCGCCCACAGCATCACCGCCAGCGCCGTCACGTAGCCGGCCACCGGCGCCGGGAACGCGGTCAGCGAGACCACCAGGGACTGGGTGCCGACCGTCCACAGGAACCAGGTGCCGTTGACCCCGGCCAGCGCCGAGCCGGCGCCGTGCCCGGTGATCAGGCCCAGCGGCATGACGTAGCTGAGCACCAGCCAGGCCGCTACGGCCACCGCCAGCAGCACGCCGTCCGCCCAGGCCTGGCCGCCCAGCGCCAGCCGAGTGCCCAGCACGTCGGAGGCGGCGACGAAGGTGAAGAACGAGAACGCCTTGCCCGGGTCGCCCGCGTCGGCCAGGAACTCCCGGCGGTAGCTGACCAGCCGCCAGCCGTATCCGGCGGCCAGCACCAGGTAGCAGACGACGGCCACGATCAGCAGGACCGTGGACAGGACCGGCGCGCCCGCGATCGCCACGGCCGTGGACACGATGCCGGTCGCCATCACCAGCGCGAAGTACCCCGGAGCCAGGCCGGGGACGGCCGCCTGCAGCCGGCCGAGCACAGCGTCCTCCTGCAGCCTGGGCACCCGGGCCATGCTCGGTAACCGGGCCCTGGTCAGTAGGGGACGCCGATCTTGCGCCAGCGCCGGCCGCCGGTCCCCGGCTCGGCGGGCACGGCCGGGCGGCGGCTGCGGTACACGACGTAGGGGCGCCACAGGTACCACAGCGGATAGCTCCAGGCGTGCACCAGGCGGCTGAACGGCCACACCGCCCAGATCAGCCAGGCGGAGGCGGCGTGCACCTGGTAGATGACCGGGGCGTGCGCGATGGCGGCGACGTCAGGCGAGCCGCTGAACAGGCCGCGGAACCACGGCGCGACCGTCTCCCGGTAGTTGTAGCCGTGCCCGAACAGGTTGACCCCGACGGTGGGGGCGATCCCGGTCAGGATGACGATCAGCAGCAGGATCAGCGCCACGTAGTCGACCGGGCTGGTGGTCGCGCGGACCCGCGGGACGAGCAGCCGCCGCCCGGCCAGGACGACCACACCCGCGATCACCAGCACGGCGGCCAGGGTTCCGGCGGCCGCGGAGAACCAGCGGTAGACGTTCTCCGGGATGCCGATGGCGCTGGTCCAGCGCTGCGGGATGAGCACGCCGATCACATGGCCGGCGATGGCCGCGAAGGTGCCGTAGTGGAAGACCGGTGAGCCCCACTTGAGCAGCCGCCGCTCCTGCAGCTGGGTGGACCGGCTGGTCCAGCCGAACTGGTCATAGCGCCACCGCCAGACGTGGCCGACCACGAAGATGCCCAGCGCCAGGTAGGGCAGCCCCACCCAGAGGAAGATCTCCGCTCCGCTGACCCCTGTCACCGGCTCACCTCCTGGCCTGTCAGGTACCCCGGCGGGGCGAACGGCTCCAGGCCGACCTCCTCGGCCGGCGGCCCCTGCTGCTCCGCCGCCCGGACGCGCAGCAGGTCGCGGCGGCCCAGCCGGGGCAGCTGCGCGCACACCGCGTCCACCACCCGGGCGTAGGGGGTTTCCGCCTCGTGCAGGGCCCGGCGCAGCAGTTCCAGGTCGGCCCGGTGCTGGCGGAGCAGGTCCTCGCCGGCCGGCGCGACCGCCGCGAAGTCGAGCACCACCGGCAGGTAGTCGGGCAGGTCGGCGCCGTCCGGGACCAGGCCCGCCGCGCGGTAGGCGGCCTTGAACGCCAGCAGCGCCATGCCCCGGCGGCGGGTGTCACCGTGCCGGTAGTAAGTGAGGTACAGGGCGCTGCGGCGGCGCAGGTCGAAGACGTCCACGTAGTGCTGGGCGACCTCGGGCGGCGGGGTGGCGCGCAGCCAGCCCAGGAACGCGGCCAGGTGCTCGCGGGCGGGCCGGGGCGCCGAGCGGGCCGCGGCGTCCAGCTCGTCCAGCCCGCCGAAGAGCGCCATGGTCGGGTACTGCAGCAGCACCGACGCCAGCTTGTACCCGAGCGCGGGCGCGCCCTGCACGGGCGGGACCGGCGCGGGCGCGGGCAGCGCGGTCATGACGGGCCCCCGTCCGGGAACAGGTGCGGCGCGCTGCCGCGGCCGTCCCAGCCGAGCAGGTTGAACCGCACCTGGCCGCCGGAGTCCCGGAACGTCTGGCCCGCCGCCGCGCCGCCCGGGTGGAACGACTCCGCCGGGCCCGGCGGCCCCTGGCCGCCCATGCCCGGGCCGCCGTCGGTGTCGAGGCTGCAGGAGAACAGCTGCTCGTGCTGGGCCGCCAGCCGGCCGGCGTCCTCGGAATGGGCCTGCGGGATCACGTACCGCTCGCCGTACTTGGCGATCGCCAGCAGCCGGAACAGGTCCTCCAGGTCGGCCGGGGCGGCGCCCACGGCGGCGGCGAGCGCCGCGTCCCAGGGCTGGCCGAGCTGGTGCGCGCGCATCATGGCGCGGACCGCGGCGAGCTTGCGCAGCACCTGCTGCACGGGCGCGACCTTACCCGCGGTGAACAGGCTGGCCAGGTACTCCGCCGGGATGCGCAGCGCATCGATGGCGGCGAACACCTGGTCGGGATCGTCCTGCTCGTACCCGGCGGCGGTCACCACGTCGGCGACCGGGGACAGCGGCGGGATGTACCAGACCATCGGCATGGTCCGGTACTCCGGGTGCAGCGGCAGCGCGACCCGGTGCCGGACCGCCAGCGCGTACACCGGGGAGCGGCGGGCGGCGGCGATCCAGTCCGCGGGCACACCCTGGCGCTCCGCCTCGGCCCGGACCGCGGGGTCCTCCGGGTCGAGGAACACCGACAGCTGCGCCTCGTACAGGTGCTGCGGGTCCTCGGTGGCCGCCGCTGGCAGCACGGCGTCCGCGTCGTACAGGAACACCCCGAGGTAGCGCAGCCGGCCGACGCAGGTCTCCGAGCAGATGGTGGGCTGGCCCGCCTCGATCCGCGGGTAGCAGAGCGTGCACTTCTCCGCCTTGCCGGTCCGGTGGTTGAAGTACACCTTCTTGTACGGGCAGCCGGACACGCAGAATCGCCAGCCCCGGCACCGGTCCTGGTCCACCAGGACGATCCCGTCCTCGTCGCGCTTGTACATGGCGCCGGACGGGCAGGAGGCCACGCAGGACGGGTTCAGGCAGTGCTCGCAGATGCGCGGCAGGTAGAACATGAAGACCTGCTCGAAGGCCAGCTTCACCCGGTCCGCCAGGCCGGCCAGGTTCGGGTCGGCGGCCGCCTGGCCGGGCCCGCCCGCCAGGTCGTCCTCCCAGTTGCTGCCCCACCGCACCCGCATGTCCCGCCCGGTCAGCGCGGAGATCGAATGCGCGCTCGGGGTGACCGTGCCCAGCGGCGCCTGCAGCAGGGTCTGGTAGTCGTACGTCCACGGGTCGCCGTAGTCGTCGATGCTGGGCAGGTCAGGGTTCCAGAAGATGGACAGCAGCTTGCGCAGCCTGCCGCCCGCCTTGAGCTGCAGCCGGCCCTTGCGGTCCAGGGTCCAGCCGCCCTTCCACTGCTCCTGGTCCTCGTACCGCTTCGGGTAGCCCGCACCCGGCTTGGTCTCGACGTTGTTGAAGTACACGTACTCGGTGCCGGGCCGGTTGGTCCAGGTCTGCTTGCAGGTCACCGAGCAGGTGTGGCAGCCGATGCACTTGTCCAGGTTCATCACCATCGCCACCTGGGCCTTCACGCGCATCAGAACTGCACCTCCTGGGACCGGCGGCGGATGACAGCGACCTCGTCACGCTGGTTGCCGGTCGGGCCGTAGTAGTTGAACGCGTAGCTGAACTGCGCGTACCCGCCGATCAGGTGGGTGGGCTTGAACACCAGCCGGGTCAGCGAGTTGTCCGAGCCGCCGTGCCACCCGGAGATCTCCGAGCGCGGGGTCAGCAGGTGCCGGTCCTTGGCGTGGTACATGAAGATGGTGCCGCGCGGCATCCGGTGGCTGACCACCGCGCGGCAGGCCACCACCCCGTTGCGGTTGTACGCCTCGACCCAGTCGTTGTCGGCCGCCCCGATCGCGGCCGCGTCGTCCGGGCTCATCCAGATCACCGGGCCGCCCCGGAACAGCCGCAGCATGTGCAGGTTGTCGGCGTACTCGGAGTGGATCGACCACTTCGAGTGCGGGGTGAGGTACCGCACGGTGATCTCCGGCCGCCCGTCCTCGGCCAGCCCCTGCCCGCCGAAGTGCCGGGCGTAATCCAGCGGCGGGCGGTAGGCGGGCAGCATCTCCCCGTACTCGCGCATCCACTCGTGGTCGAGGAAGAAATGCATCCGCCCGGTGAGCGTGTGCCAGGGCTTGCGGCGCTCGGTGTTGACGACGAACGGGGAGTAGCGGCGGCCGCCCGCCTCGGATCCGGACCACTCCGGGGAGGCGATCACCGCCCGCGGCTGGACCTGGGTGTCGGCGAAGGTGATCCGGTCGCCGGAGCGCTCGGCGGCCAGGTCGGTCAGCTCCACCCCGGTCCGTTTCTCCAGTTCCTGCCAGCCGGCCACGGCCACCTGGCCGTTGGTGGTGCCGGACAGCGCCAGGATCGCCTCGGCCACGTGCACGTCGCGGGCCAGCTTCGGCCGCCCGTCCGCCACCCCGCCGCGCACCGTCCCGTTGGCGTGCCGCAGGTACTCCACCGCCTCCGGCACCTTCCAGGTGGTGCCCTTGACGCTCAGCCCCAGGGTGTCCAGCAGCGGCCCGGCAGCGGCCATCTTCTCCGCCACCGCCGGGTAGTCGCGTTCCACCGCGATCAGCCGCGGCATGGTGACCCCGGGCACCGGCTCGCACTCGCCGCGCTTCCAGTCCCGCACCAGCCCGCCGGGCTGGGCCAGCTCGTCCGGGGTGTCGTGCGCCAGCGGCGCCGCCACCACGTCGGTGCGCTTGCCCAGGTGGCGGGCGGCCAGCCGGGAGAAGTCGGCCGCGATCGCCGAGAACGCGTCGAAGTCGGTGCGGGTCTCCCACGGCGGCGGGATCGCCGGGTTGAACGAGTGCACGAACGGGTGCATGTCCGTGCTGGACAGGTCGTGCTTCTCGTACCAGGTCGCCGCGGGCAGCACCACGTCCGCGAACGTGCAGGTGCTGGTCATCCGGAAGTCGATCGCGGTGAGCAGGTCGAGCTTGCCGCGCGGCGACTCCTCGCGCCAGGTCACCTCGGCGGGCCGCAGGTGCGGCGGCGACTCCTCCGCCCGCACCGCGTCGTGCGTGCCCAGCAGGTGCCGCATGAAGTACTCCATGCCCTTGCCCGAGGACCCGAGCAGGTTCGCCCGCCACACCGTCATCACCCGCGGCCAGTTCGCGGGGTCGTCGGGGTCCTCGCCCGCGAACCGCAGCCGGCCCGCCGCCAGTTCCGCCGTCACATAATCGGGAACGGACTGCCCCGCCCGGCCGGCCTCGTCGGCAAGGTCCAGCGGGTTGCGGCTGAACGCCGGGTGGGACGGCTGCCAGCCCAGCCGCGACGCCTGCGCCAGGCAGTCGGCGAAGGCCCGGCCCTGCAGCAGCCCCCGGCCGAGCGGGCTGGCCATTTCCCCCGCCCCGAAGCCCTCGTACCGCCACTGGCCGGTGTGCAGGTAGAAGAACGAGGTGCCGGTCATGTGCCGGGGCGGCCGCTGCCAGTCCAGCGCGAACGCCATCTGCTGCCACCCGGCCAGCGGCCGGACCTTTTCCTGGCCCACGTAGTGGGCCCAGCCGCCGCCGTTCACGCCCTGGCAGCCGCACAGCATGAGCAGGGTGAGGAAGGTCCGGTAGATCTGGTCGGAGTGGTACCAGTGGTTCGTGCCCGCGCCCAACGCGATCATGGACCGGCCGCGGGACAGCTCCGCGTTGCGGGCGAACTCCCGCGCCACCCGGATCGCCGCGGCCGCGGGCACGCTGGTGATCCGCTCCTGCCAGGCCGGCGTGTACGGGCCCGGGTCGGCGTAGGAGGCCGGCCACTCGCCCGGCAGGCCCGGCCGCCCGACCGCGTACTGCGCCATGAGCAGGTCGAACACCGTGGTGACCAGGTGGCCGCCCACCCGGGCGGCCGGCACGCCGCGGCGGATCGCCGAGCCGCCCTCGGTCTCCCCCACGTCGAAGCGGGGCAGATCGACCGGCACGGCCTCGGTGTGCCGCCCGTACAGCGTCAGCGCCGGGTCGATGCCGCCCAGGGCCAGGTTCCACTTGCCCAGCCCGGACTGGCTGAAGCGGAAGCCGAGTGAGCCGTTGGGCGCGGCCGGCTCCCCGGTCTCCTCGTTCATGACAATGGTCTTGTGCGCCGCGCCCTCGCCGGTGTCGCCGAGGTCGGCGGCGGTGAGAAAGCGGCCCGGCGTGAAGCCGCCGTCCCGCGGCTCCAGCGTCACCAGGAACGGCAGGTCGGTGAAGGACTTCGCGTAGCCGGTGAAGTACGGGACCTGCCGGTCGCGGAAGAACTCGCTGAGGACGACGTGGCCCATGGCCATGGCGAGCGCGCCGTCCGTGCCGGGCGCGGCGGCGAGCCAGTCGTCGGCGAACTTGGTGTGGTCGGAGTAGTCCGGGGAGACCACGACCACCTTCTGGCCCCGGTAGCGCGCCTCGGTCATGAAGTGCGCGTCGGGCGTGCGGGTGATCGGCAGGTTCGTGCCCCAGACGATCAGGTAGGAGGAGTTCCACCAGTCGCCGGACTCCGGCACGTCGGTCTGGTCGCCGAACACCTGCGGCGACGCGGGCGGCAGGTCGGCGTACCAGTCGTAGAACGACAGGATCGTGCCGCCGATCAGCGACAGGAACCGGGTACCCGCCGCGTACGACACCATCGACATGGCCGGGATCGGGCTGAAGCCCACCACCCGGTCCGGCCCGTACGCCTTGACCGTGTGCACGTGCGCGGCCGCGATCAGCTCGGTGACCTCGGCCCAGGTCGAGCGCAGGAACCCGCCCTTGCCGCGGGCCTGCTTGTAGCGGGCGGACCGCTCCGGATCACCGGTGATCTCCGCCCAGGCGGCCACCGGGTCGCCGAGCCGGCCGCGGGCCTCCCGCCACATCTCCAGCAGCGGGCCGCGCACGTAGGGATAGCGCACCCGCGACGGCGAGTACGTGTACCAGGAGAACGAGGCCCCGCGCGGGCAGCCCCGCGGCTCGTACTCGGGCGAGTCCGGGCCAATCGGCGGATAGTCGGTCTGCTGGGTCTCCCAGGTGATGATGCCGTCCTTGACGTACACCTGCCACGAGCAGGACCCGGTGCAGTTGACGCCGTGCGTGGAGCGGACCACCTTGTCGTGCCGCCAGCGTTCCCGGTAGAACTGCTCGGCACCGCGGCCGCCGTCGCGCTGCAGGTAGCGGAAGTCGTCGCTGGGGGTGCCGCCCGGGACGAAGAACTGCGCCTTGCGCAGCAGCCGCTCGACCGGCTCGCCCGCGGGCAGCAGCGGGGCGAGCAGCTCGCCCTGCGGTCCGCTGCCCGGCGCGGACCGGCCGGCCTGCGGCGGTGCCGCGGGTGTGCCGCCGGATTGAGCGGGATGGGACTCAGCCATGGATTCCCCCTCCAGCGGCTGACGGGGCCCGTCTGTGAGTCCTTTCCTAACACGCGGGCACGCTGGCGTCTCCCAGCGCCCCGCCAGAAACATCGTGTAACGACAAAGCCGCAGGGTAAAGGATCGATTCTGGCTGGCCGGCTGGGCCGCTGGGGTGGCTATCGGCTCGGGAGGGATCGCGGCAGCCCGAACCAGGGCAGCACGCTGTTGTCGAAGCGGGTCATAGCGCAGATCCGGTCGCCGGTGATGGTGAGGACGTAGAGACCCACCCCGTGGCTGATGCCGGCCGGCCCGCGCAGGTAGGCCCCGAACGCCGGCTGGCCGTTGGCCCGGGCCGGCACCAGGTCGAATCTGCGGCCCGCGCCGAACAGGCTGGCGCAGAAGCCGGCCACGACGTCGCGGCCCTGGTATTCGAACGGCATCGGCGGCATCGACATGAACACGTCGCCAGTCAGCAGGGCCACCAGCGCATTGATGTCGGCGGACTCCCACGCGCGGGCGAACTTCGCCACGATCGCATCCTCGGCGGGTGAGCCGGCGACAGGAGGCGGCTGGCGGCCGGCGGCCGGCAGCCGGCGCGCAAGGCTGGCGCGCGCGCGCTTGAGGGCACTGGTGACCGACTCGACGGTCGCGTCCAGCATGCCCGCTACCTCGCTCGCGTGGAAGCCGAGGACGTCACGCAAGATGAGGACTGCGAGCTGGCGAGGCGGCAGGATCTGCAGGGCGGTCACGAAGGCGAGCGAGACGGCTTCGGCCTGCTCGTAGCGGGCTTCGGGGCCGGGCGGCGCACCGATGGCACCTTCAAGCAGGGCGTCCGGATACGGCTGCAGCCAGACGACCTCGCCGAGCCGGGTCGGCTCGGGCGGTTCTACCCCGGGCACATCCCACTGTCTGGCAGGACGCCGGCTGGCCGCGCGGCGTGCGTCGAGGCACCGGTTGGTGGCGATCCGGTACAGCCAGGTGCGCAGCGAGGCGCGTCCCTCGAACCCGCCGAGGCCTTGCCAGGCGGCCAGCAGCGTGTCCTGCAGGGCATCCTCGGCGTCCTGGAAGGACCCGAGCATCCGGTAACAGTGCACCTGGAGCTCTCGCAGGTGCGGATCGGTCAGCTCCCGGAACGCGTCGCCGTCCCCGGCCCGCGCCCTTGAGATCAGGTCGGCTGTCACCACTCTCGCGTCACCTTCTTCCCGCACCTTGCCGCGCTTCCATCCTGTATCGACGCCGGCCGGGGGGCGAACTGGGCGGCCGGCGGGCGCCCAGTTCGCCGCCGCCGCGCCGCCTGCATCAGTGGCTTCTGACAACACCAGCGAAAAGGAGAAGCGACGTGGGAAAGATCGTGATCAGCGGCCCGCAGAACGTCTCGCTCGACGGAGTGGTCCAGGACCCCGACGGACAGGAGGGCTTCAGGCTCGGCGGCTGGTTCGTCCAGTCTGGGGGCAACGACCTGGAAGAGTGGAACAAGGTCGCGCTCGACGAGGCGCTGCGCGCCGAGGCATGGCTGCTGGGCCGCAGAAGCTACGAGTTCTTCGGGGCGCGGTGGCGGCCCCGGCATGGCGAGCTTGCGGACAGGCTGAACAGCATGCCCAAGTACGTCGTGTCCTCGACCCTCGAAGAACCCGGCTGGAACAACTCGACCGTGCTCAAAGGCGACGTGGTGACCGAGGTCTCGAAGCTGAAGCGGGAGCTGGACGGAGAAATCGTCGTCCCTGCCAGCTATCAGCTCGGGCGCACGCTCATCGAGCACGACCTGGCCGACGAGTTGCGGCTGGTCGTCTTCCCGGTCGTACTCGGGGCCGGGGAGCGCCTCTTCGGCGCTGGCAGCGGCAAGAAGGCCATGCGCCTGACCGGCACCCGGACCATCGGTGAGGGCCTCGCCTTCCTCACCTACCAGTTCGCCCGGGACGCCTAGCCACCGATGCGCCGATGCCGGCCGGCGAGCACCTCCCCGGGGTCACCGCCCGCCACCCAGCGC
>JBLMWU010000201.1:0-12345 GCA_050257395.1 Gemmatimonadota bacterium
GGTACTGGGCGCGGATCCGCAGCTTCGGGTTGGGCAGGTAGTCGGGTGAGTTGAGGCCGTCGGAGGTGGAGTCGCCGATGTGCGCCACGGCCGTGCAGGAGGTGCGCAGCGGCCCGGCGGGGGTGCCGCTGCCCGCGGGCGAGGGGACCGCCCCGGTGCCCGCGGCCCTGCCCTTGCTGCCGCCGGCGACCGGGCGGGTGCCCGATGCCTGCGGCCCGCTGCTGGCAGCGGGCACGGTGCCGCTCAGCCCGGCGCAGGCGACCACCAGCACGCCGGAGCCGGCGACCAGCGCGGCCCAGCCCTGCATCCCGGCGGACCGCGCCCGCCAGCCGGAGGCCCGCAGCTGCCGCCAGATCCGCCCCAGGGCGCCCCGGCGGACCGGTTCCTCGAGGTAACGCCAGGACAGGGCGGCCAACAGGATGCTCGCGGTCACCTGGGCGGCGGCCCGCGGCAGGTCCTCGCCGCTGTTGGGCGGCGAGGTGAGCACGATGACCGGGAAATGCCACAGGTAGATGCCGTAGGAGCGGACCCCGAGCCAGCGCAGCGGCGCGATGCCCAGCGCCCGGCCGAGCAGGCTGCCCGGGCAGGCGGCGGCGGCCAGCACGCCGACCGTGGCCAGGGACAGGATCACCAGGCCGCCCCGGTAGGCGAACGGGGAGTACTGGCCGACCCGCCACACCTCCAGGGCGATCACGGCCAGGCCGGCGATGCCGCCGGCGTCCAGCAGGGCGCGGGCCGGTGCGCGCGGTCGGGACCGGCGGCGGCTCGGCCAGACCATGGCCAGCGCGGCGCCCGCGAGCAGCCCGAAGGCCCGGGTGTCGGTGCCCTCGTAGATCCGGGTCGGGTCGAACCCGGGATGGTAGAGCGCGGCCATGGCCAGCGCGGAGCCCGCGCCCAGCAGCAGGGTCGGCAGCGCGAGCCAGCGGGTCCCGCCCTCGCGCCGGCTGCGCAGCACCCACACGCCCAGCAGCAGCAGCCACGGCCAGGCCAGGTAGAACTGCTCCTCCACCGCGAGCGACCACAGGTGGTTGAGCGGCGACGGCGGCCCGAACCGGGCGAAGTAGGAGTTGTTCTGGATGATGAAGTACCAGTTGCTCACGTAGCCGGCGGCGGCGGCCACGGCCGGGCGCAGCCCGGCGAGCTGGGAGCGGTCCATCACCGTGACCCAGGCGCTGACCACGGCGAGCATCGCGAAGACCGCGGGCAGCAGCCGGCGGGCGCGGCGGAGCCAGAAGTCGCCGAGGTGCAGCTTGCCGTCCTCGGACCAGCGTCCCAGCAGCAGGTCGGTGATGAGGTAGCCGCTCAGGGTGAAGAAGACCCCGACGCCGAGCAGTCCCCCGGGCGCCCAGCCGAGCTGCACGTGGAACGCGATGACGGCGAGCACCGCCACGGCGCGCAGCCCGTCGAGGCCGGGCAGGTATCGCTGGCCGCTGCGGACCGGCTCGGGCATGTTTCCTCCCCGGCGTGGATCCGCCGCCGGAGTCCCCCGTCCGGCAAGCTCCCGGTTCCACGGCCAGGGAGGAGATTACCCAGAGTCATATACTAGTAACACATCGTAGTTACATCCGCCGTTGCCCACCCGCCCTCTTGCTGTTATCGCGGCTCCAGCGTGGACAACTGTGAGCAGTTCGGTCCGTGGCCCTCCTGGGGGCCACGGATCGAACCAGCGGTGAGATCAGCCGGTCAGTCGCCGGGGCCGCCGGGGGCGGGCGGCAGGTCGGCCAGCGTGGCCAGCACCGCGCGGTGCCGGTCCGGGGTGCCGAGCGCCAGCGTCCCGCTCTTGGCCCGCTTGAGCAGCATGTGCGCCGGGTGCTCCCAGGTGAACCCGATGCCGCCGTGCAGCTGCACGCACTCCTGCGCCGCCTGCACCGCCACGTCCCCGCACACCGACTTGGCCAGCGCGACGGCCAGGGCCGTGTCCGGGTGCCCCTCGGCCAGGCAGGCGGCGGCGTACCGGGCGGCGGCGCGGGCCTGGGCCACGCCCACCCACACCTCGGCCAGCCGGTGCTTGAGCGCCTGGAACGAGCCGACCGGGCGGCCGAACTGGTGCCGCTCCTTGACGTAGGCGACCGTCATCTCCAGGCAGCGCTCGGCCACGCCGAGCTGCTCGGAGGCGAGCATGGCCGCCCCGGCGGTGAGCGCGGTGGACACCGCGTGCGCGGCGGCCTCCCCCGTCGCCACCGCCCGCCCGACCACGCCGTCGAAGGCCAGGTCGGCCAGCTGCCGGGTCTGGTCCAGCGAGGACACCGCCGTCACGGTCACCCCGGCCGAGTCCGCCCCGACCGCGTACAGGCCGAACGGCACCCCGTCGCCGGGCACCAGCAGCACGCCCGCGGGCAGCGCGTCCGCCACCCCGCTCACCGTCCCGGACAGCCGCACGGTCCCGGCCGGGTCGCCGTCGCGGGGCGGGGCCACCCGGATCCCCACGGCCAGCGGCGCGCCGGGCACGGCCGCGGGCGGCAGCTGGGCGAACGGCACCGCCAGCGCGGCGGTCAGGCTGCCGTCCGCCAGGCCCGCCAGCAGCTCGTCGCCGGAGGCCAGCAGCGCGGCTGTCGCCATCACCGCGCTGCCCAGGAAGGGAACGGGCGCCGCGGCCCGGCCGGTCTCCTCGGCCACCACGGCGGCCTCCCGGTAGCTGGCACCGGCGCCGCCGTGCGACTCGGGGATGAGCAGGCCGCCGCAGCCGACCTCGGCCGCCAGCGCCCGCCACAGCCCGGTGTCGTACGCGTCGCCGCTCTCCAGCCGGGCGAGCACCGAGGTGAGCGGGCTGCGGTCGGCCAGCAGCCCGCGCACGGCCGCCCGCAGCTCCTCTTCCGCCTCCCCGTACAGCAGGTCGGGGGTCTGGGTGGTGGCTGGGGCGTTCACCGGGGCAGGTCCTTCCAGGGGACGCGGGTGTCGGTGCGGGGCTCGGACGGCAGGCCGAGCACCCGCTCGGCGATGATGTTGCGCAGGATCTCCGAGGTGCCGCCCTCGATGGAGTTGCCCCGCGACCGCAGGTAGCGGTAGCCGGGACCGCGGTGCAGGAAGCTGATCGCCTCGGGCCGGCGCATGGTCCAGTCGTCGTAGCGCAGCGAGTCGGCGCCCGCGACCTCCAGCTCGAGCGCGGTGATCTCCTGGTTGAGCCGGGCGAACACGAACTTCGCCGCCGAGCCCTCCGGCCCGGGCTGCCCGGCGGCCAGCTGCTGCCGCAGCCTGGTCGCGGCCAGCCGCGCCACCTCGGCGTCGGCCCACAGCCGGATCAGCCGGTCGTGCAGGCCGGGCGTGCGCAGCTCGGGGTGCTTGCGCCAGGTGCCGGCCAGCAGGCCGATGCTGCCGCCCTCGCGGGGCATGGCCCCGCCGCCGATGGCGACCCGCTCGTTCATGAGCGTGCCCTGCGCGACCCGCCAGCCGTCGCCGACCCCGCCGATCCGGTCGGAGTCCGGGACCGCCGCGTCGGTGAAGTAGACCTCGTTGAACTCGGCCTCGCCGGTCAGCTGCCGCAGCGGCCGGACCTCGACGCCGGGGTCGGTCATGTTCAGCCCGAAGTAGGTGAGCCCGGCGTGCTTGGGCACGTCCGGGTCGGTGCGGGCCAGCAGCAGCCCCCAGCGGGCGTAGTGGGCGCTGGAGGTCCACACCTTCTGCCCGTTGACCACCCAGTGGTCGCCGTCGCGCACCGCGCGGGTGCCCAGGCCGGCCAGGTCAGAGCCCGCGCCCGGCTCGCTGAACAGCTGACACCAGACTTCCTCGCCGGTCCACAGCGGCCGCAGCCAGCGCTTCTTCTGCTCCTCGGAACCGAACGCCAGGATCGTCGGCGCGGCCATGCCCAGCCCGATGCCGATCTTCTCCGGCGTGTTGGTCGGCGCGTTCGCGGCCGCCAGCTCGGCGTCGACCACGCCCTGCAGCTCCCGGGGCAGCCCGAGCCCGCCGAGCCCTTCCGGGTAGTGCACCCAGGCCAGGCCCGCGTCGAAGCGGGCCCGCAGGAACTCCAGCCGGGG
Organism: Gemmatimonadota bacterium; assembly: GCA_050257395.1. GTDB lineage: Bacteria > Actinomycetota > Actinomycetes > Streptosporangiales > Streptosporangiaceae > JAIRTY01. The sequence goes on from JBLMWU010000201.1 coordinate 3,975, forward strand.
CGTGGCCGCCGGGTCGTTCGCGGCCAGGAAGTCCCGCACCCGCTGGCGCAGGCCCTCCGCCCCGGCGGCGCGGTTCTCAGTCAGCACAGCGGCCCGCCCGCGACGTAGATGACCTGGCCGGACACGTATCCGGCGCCCTCGCTGCACAGGAACGAGATCGTATGCGCGATGTCGTCGGGCTGGCCGACCCGCCGGACCGGGATCTGGCTGGCGGCGGCCTTCTGGAAGTCCTCGAAGCCCATGCCGACCCGGGCCGCGGTGGCCGCGGTCATGTCGGTGACGATGAAGCCGGGCGCGACCGCGTTGGCGGTCACCCCGAACTGGCCGAGCTCGATCGCCAGCGTCTTGGTGAAGCCCTGCATGCCCGCCTTGGCGGCGGAGTAGTTGACCTGGCCCCGGTTGCCCAGCGCGGAGCTGGAGGACAGGTTCACGATCCGGCCGTAGCGCTGGTCCACCATGTACTTCTGGCAGGCGCGGCTCATCAGGAAGGCACCGCGCAGGTGCACGCCCAGGACCGTGTCCCAGTCCTCCTCGGTCATCTTGAACAGCAGGTTGTCGCGGATCACGCCGGCGTTGTTGACCAGCACGGTGGGCGGGCCGAGTTCCTGAGCCGCGGCGCCCACCGCGACCTCCACCTGGTCGGCCTTGCTGACGTCGGCGCCGAGCGCGACGGCGGTGCCGCCGGCGCCCGTGATCGCCGCCACGGTGTCCGCGCAGGCGTTGGCGTCGAGGTCGAGGACCCCGACCGCCATCCCGTCGGCGGCCAGCCGCCTGGCGGTGGCGGCGCCGATCCCGCGGGCGGCGCCCGTGACGATGGCGACCCGCTGTCCGTCCTGTGGCATCTGTTATCTCCTTAGTCCCGGTGTCCGGGCGGCCGCGCTGCGGCCCCCGTGGTCTGCTGTCATGACCGTCCCGCGCCGGGCGCGGGACTTCTCCCGGCGGCGGCCGGTCAGCTGGCGTGCGCGTGCAGCTCCCGCCGCGCCAGCGAGCGCTTGTGCACCTCGTCCGGCCCGTCGGCGAACCGCAGCGTGCGGGCGGCCGCCCACATGTGGGCCAGCGGGGTGTCCTGGCTGACCCCGGCCGCGCCGTGCACCTGGATCGCCTTGTCCACGACCCACTCGGTCATCGCCGGGGTGTTGACTTTGATCGCCTGGATCTCGGTGTGCGCGCCCCGGTTGCCGACGGTGTCCATCAGCCAGGCGGTCTTGAGCACCAGCAGCCGGGCGGACTCGATCCGTACCCGCGACTCGGCGATCCAGTCCTGCACCACGCCCTGCTCGGCCAGGGTCTTGCCGAACGCGGTGCGGCTGGCGGCCCGGCGGCACATCAGCTCCAGCGCCCGCTCGGCCGCCCCGATCAGCCGCATGCAGTGGTGGATGCGGCCGGGGCCGAGCCGGGCCTGGGCGATGGCGAAGCCCTCGCCCTCCCCCGCGATCAGGTTCGACGCGGGCACCCGGGCGCCGTCGAACAGCACCTCGGCGTGCCCGCCGTGGGTGCCGTCGTCGTAGCCGAACACGGTGACGCCCCGCTTGACGGTCACGCCGGGGGTGTCCCGCGGCACCAGGATCATGGACTGCTGCCGGTGCCGTTCCGCGTCCGGGTTGGTCTTGCCCATGACGATGAAGATCTTCGCGCGCGGGTCCATGGCGCCCGAGGACCACCACTTGCGCCCGGTGATCACGTACTCGTCGCCGTCGCGGACGATCCGGGTGGCGATGTTGGTGGCGTCGGAGGAGGCCACGTCAGGCTCGGTCATGCAGAACGCCGAGCGGATCTCCCCGTCCAGCAGCGGGCGCAGCCACCGCTGCTGCTGCTCGGGGGTGCCGAACTCGTTCAGCACCTCCATGTTGCCGGTGTCCGGGGCGGCGCAGTTGAACGCCTCCGGGGCCAGCGCCGGGCTGCGGCCGGTCAGCTCGGCCAGCGGCGCGTACTGGAGGTTGGTCAGCCCGGCGCCCTCCGGGTGCCTGGGCAGGAACAGGTTCCACAGCCCCTGCTTGCGCGCCGCGGCCTTGAGCTCGTCGATGACGGGCGGCCGGGCCCACCGGTCACCGGCCGCGGTCATGGCCGCCACCTGTTCCTCGAACACCGGCTCCGCCGGGTAGACGTGCTCGTCCAGGAAAGCGAGGACCCGCTCCCGGAATGCGAGTGTGGTCTCGTCGAACGCAAAGTCCATGGCCCCTCCAGCGCGGCTCGGGGATGACTCTACCTACTGCCCGGTAGGCCCCATAAGGCGGAATACGTAGACGCCGCTGGCCTCGAAGATCTGCTGGTAGACGGCGCCGGGGTGGCGCTGTTCGAGGAAGCGGAGCGGCGGGCTGACGGGCAGCGGCGACCAGCCGCTGTTGGTGGCGTCGAACACCAGGTAGCGCGGGTCGTGCAGGCCCACCGTGCCGACCCAGGAGGTGTCGTCGCGGGCGGCCAGCGGGGCGAGCATGCTCAGGGTGGCCTCGACGGTGGTGCCGGGCGGCACCTTCGCCATGGCGGCCTCCTCGGCCCGCACGTGCGCGCTGATCGTGTAGGTCTGCGGCTGCCACAGCTGGCCGACCGGCTGCCGGATCGCCAGCCAGCCGGCGACCCCGACCATGGCCGCGGCCGCGGCCCGGGCCAGCCACAGCGCCGCCAGGGCCCGGGCGGCCGGCACCCGGCGGGCCGGGGCCCCGGGCCCGGCGCCGGCGGCGGGCAGCCCGTCGCCGGCCGCGGACGGCTCGGCCGCCTGCCCGCGCACCCGGGCCAGGGTGTCCACCGCGGCCAGGAACACGACCGGCATCAGGGTGGCGTTGTAGTGCCAGTCCGTGCCCCAGTAGTAGCTGTTGGTGGACAGGAAGCGCAGCAGCAGGTTCGGCGCCGCGGCCAGCGCGAGCGGCGAGCCCAGCGCCAGGAAGGCCACCGGCAGGCCGATCATGAGCAGGGTCCGCAGCTTCACGCCGCTGGCGTGCCGCAGCTGGCCCAGCGCGCCGGCGGCCGAGAAGTGCTGTCCGTGCAGGCTGATGACCCCGCCGGCCTGCCAGTACTGGTAGTGGTGGGCCACGTTGAAGTGCGGGATGATCACCAGGATCTCCGCCGCGGACCAGGCCAGCCCCCAGACCAGGAGGAACGTCCCGGCCAGCGCCCAGGTCCGGCGCCGCCCCGCGCGGCCGGCCCGGTAGCGCAGGCCGTGCCCGGGCACGCTCAGCGCCGCGCCGAGCACGATCAGGCCGATCACGGCGACCGTGAAGCCCTGGTCCTCCTTGACCAGGACCAGCGGCAGCGCCCACAGTGCGGCGGCCAGCAGCCGCCCTGTCACCAGCGCCGACAGCGAGAACGCCAGCAGCGGCACCGCGAAGGCGATCTCGTGGAAGTCGAAGTTGACCATCTGCTGCAGGCCCCAGGAGAACGCGTAGGCCGCCCCGATCGCGAGGCTGACCCCGGGGCCGGTCAGCGTCCGGGCGGCCCGGATCACCGGCACCACCGACACGGCGGTGAGCAGCGCCTGGGCGATGAGCAGGGTGAGCGGGCTGGGGAAGACCCGGAAGAACGGGGCGAGCAGCGCGACGATCGGCTGGAAGTGGTCGCCGAGCAGGTTGAAGCCGGGTGAGCGGATCGGCACCACCGGCATGTGCAGGTGCGCGATCTGCCGCACGTACTCGGTGTAGATGCCCAGGTCCCAGGAGCCGGGCTGGAGGCGCAGGTACCGGAACACCGAGATGGCGGCGTAGGCCGCGAAGGCGACCAGGGCGAGCAGCCAGGCGGCCCACCCGGCCCGCTGCCGCGCGGGTCCGGCAGCCGGGCCGGTGCCCTGCGCCCGCAGCGGTCCCGGCTGCCCGGTCACCGGCAGCGGGAACTCCGCGGTGTCCCACGGCGGATGGTCCGGCGTGCCCCGCGAGCCGAGCGGCCGCACCGGCAGCGCGGCCGGGGTGGCGGGCGGCGCCGCCGGGAGCCCGGCGGCGTCCCAGGGCGCCTGGGCGGGCGCCGCGCGCGGCTTCACCGGCCGCAGCGGCAGCCCGGCCGTGGTCACCGGGAACTCGGCGGTGTGCCACGGCGGCCGGGCCGCGCCGGGCCCCAGGCCGCCCGGGCTGCCGGGGCGGGCAGTGGCACCGCCGGGCTGATTGCCGCCGCCGGGCGGGTCTGGCGGTGCGTCCTCTTCTGCCATCCGGGGCTACCCGTACAGGCCCTTGCTGTACGCCGCGCCGTAGTAGCGCTCCAGCTCTTCCAGGGTCTCTTCGGTCTTCTGCACGCTCTTGACCAGGCGGGCGTGCGAGGGCAGCGCGTCGGGGTGCCAGCTGTCCGGCTCCCACAGCCGCGACCGCATGAACGCCTTCATGCAGTGGAAGAAGATCTGCTCGATCTCCACGACCAGCGCCAGCACCGGCCGGTGCCCCTTGACCACCATGTCCCCGAAGAACGGGGCGTCGCGGACCAGCCGGGCCCGCCCGTTGATCCGCAGCGTCTCCCGGCGGCCCGGCACCAGGTAGATCAGCCCGGCGTGCGGGTTGGTGAGGATGTTGCGGAACCCGTCGGCCCGCCGGTTGCCGTACCGGTCCGGGATGGCGATGGTCGAGTCGTCGAGGACCAGGGTGAAGCCCGGCGGGTCGCCCTTGGGCGACACGTCGCAGTTGCCGTCCGCGTCGGCGGTGGCGATCAGGCAGAACGGGGAGGCGGCGAGCCATTCCCGGTCGGTCTGCTGCAGCCGGGCGCGTTCCTTGGTGACCGCCCGCGGCATCGGGTCGCCGCCGATCAGTTCCCGCAGCTCAGCCTCGGAGGTGACGTCCCGCATACCGTCCAGGCCGCTCATTGGTGTTCCTCCCTCGCCTGCCCCTCGCATCGTATTAGCCCCGCCGCACCCTCACCATGCCGCGCGGCTAACGTGCCCGTGACGTTTCCGTCTGCCCGCCGCCAGCCCCGTCATGACGGTGAACGAGACGACCCCGGGCCGGGGTCAGCGGAGCAGCAGGCGGCTGATCCGGCGGCCGGCCACCGCCAGGCCCGCCGCCCCCATGAGGGCCAGGTAGGCGGCGTGCCACAGCAGGCCGGGCCCGACCACGCCCAGCGTGAAGCCGCGCATCAGCACCACCGCCTGGTACAGCGGGGTGCACTCCACCACCAGCTGCAGCGCCCGCGGGTACACGGCCAGCGGGTAGAAGGTGGTGGAGAACAGGAACAGCGGCAGGCTGACCACCATCACGTACTCGAAGTCCTGCCAGGAGCGCATGAACGTGGTGGCGGCCATGCCGGCGGCTGCGAACGCGAACCCGGTCAGCACCGCGGTGGGCAGCGCCACCGCGGCCCACGGCGACTTCATCAGCCCCATCACCAGCATGACCACGCTGAACGCCACCGCGTACAGGGCGCCGCGGATCAGCGCCCAGGTGATCTCGCCGAGCGCCACGTCGCCCGAGCGCATCGGGGTGGCCAGCGTGGCGTCGTAGAGCTTGGCGTACTTGAGGCGGAAGAACACGTTGAAGGTCGAGTCCATGATCGCCCCGTTCATGGACGAGGTCGCCAGCAGCGCCGGGGCGACGAACTCGGCGTAGGTCACCGGGCTGCCGCCCGGCCCGGTCACCGAGCCGACCAGCTTGCCCAGCCCGACCCCGAGCGACAGCAGGTAGAACACGGGCTCGCCCACCCCGGACAGCAGGATCAGCCACAGGTGCCGGTAGGCGCGGGCGTGCCGCTCGACCAGGTGCAGGCTGCCCCGGCCGCCCATGGCCCGCCAGGGCCGGGTCAGCGCGGCGGCCGGTATCACCCGCAGCGGGAGCACCCCGCCCCGCGCGTTAGCCAAGGCGCCGCTCCCCTGCCCCGCTGCGCCGCCCGGGCGGGCGCCGCCTACACATACAGCCGCCGCCGGTAGGTGCGGCGCCCCACGGCCAGGCCCGCCACGGCGAACACGGCCAGGTAGCCGGCGTGCAGCAGGCCGCCGCCCAGGGTGGCGGTGCCGAGGGTGAGGTCCCGGCACAGGGTCACCCCGTGCCACAGCGGGGTGACGTAGGCGACCGGCCGCAGCCAGCCCGGCAGCTGGGTGATCGGGAAGAACGTGCCGGAGAACAGGAACAGCGGGATCATCCCGAACCGGTAGATCATCGGGAACGAGGCGTCGCGGGTGCGGGTGATCGTCCACGCCTCGATCGGGATGGCGAACGCCAGCCCGGTGAGCACCGCCACCGGCAGCGCCGCCACCGCCCAGCCGGACTGGATTCCGCCCAGCGCGGCCGCCACCGCGAGGAAGATCATCGCGTTCATGGTCAGCCGCATGGCGGTGAAGATGACGTGCCCGTGGAACACGTCGGACGGCCGCAGCGGGGTGGCCACGGCGGCCTGGTAGGTCCGGTTCCACTTGACCGAGCCGAACACCGGGTAGGTGGACTCCCCCACCGCCGACTCCATGGCCGAGGCCGCGAGCAGGCCGGGCGCCAGGTAGACCAGGTAGCTCACCCCGCCCAGGCCGGCCGTGCCGCGGGCGTTGACCAGGGTGCCCAGGCCCAGGCCCAGCGAGCCCAGGAACAGCACCGGGTTGAGCACGCTGGAGAAGATCGAGCCCCGCCAGGTCCGCCGGTAGTCCGTCAGCCAGAAACGGAAATGCCGGACGGCGAAGACCCAGCTTCCGGGCGTTTCGTTCACGATCGGCGGGAGGGGGGCGGCGCGGACCTGTGCCATCGGCTCAGTCCCCCAGCTGACGGCCGGTGAGGCGCAGGAACACGTCTTCCAGGGTGCTGCGCCGGACCAGGGAGGTCAGCGGCTCCAGGCCCTGCGCCCGGACGGTGGCCAGGGCCGCGTCGCCGTCGGTCACGTACAGCAGGATCCGGTCGGCGAGCACCTCCCGGCGCTGGGCGGGCACGTCGGCGAGCTTGTCGGCGGCCTGATCGTGCACCCCCGGGTCGAACCGCAGTTCGAGCACCTCCGGGGTGGAGTACCGGCCGATCAGCTCGCGCGGCGACCCGCCGGCGGCGATCCGCCCGTCGTCCATGACCACCAGCCGGTCGCACAGCTGCTCGGCCTCGTCCATGTAGTGCGTGGTCAGGACCAGGGTGACGCCCTGCTGCTTGAGCCGGAACAGCCGGTCCCACACCACGTGCCGGGCCTGCGGGTCCAGGCCGGTGGTGGGCTCGTCCAGCAGCAGGACGTCCGGTTCGTTGATCAGCGAGCGGGCGATCGTGAGGCGACGCTTCATCCCGCCCGACAGCGGTTCCACCTGGTCGTTCGCCCGCTCGGTAAGCTGCACGAAGTCCAGCAGCCGGTCGGTGCGCTCCCGGATGAGCTCCCGCGGCAGGCCGAAGTAGCGGCCGTAGATGAGCAGGTTCTCCCGGACCGTGAGCTCCACGTCCAGGGTGTCCTCCTGCGGGACCACGCCCAGCCGGGCCCGGATCACCGGGCCGTCGGCCACCGGGTCCAGGCCGAGGATGGTCAGCTCACCGGCGGTTGGCGGGGATACGCAGCCGATCATCCGCATCGTGGAGGATTTGCCCGCCCCGTTGGGGCCCAGGAATCCGAAAGCTTCCCCGCGATACAGCTCGAAGTCGATACCCTTGACCGCCGTGAATTTTCCGAACCGCTTGACCAGGCCGCGGGCTCGGATCAGGGCGGTGTCAGCGGGCACTCTGGCGAGGTTACCGGTGCCTGCTGACAGTTCCCAATGCATTTCCGCTGAGCCGGGGCCGGTGACAAAGTCTCCCTGACCTGGCCGGTAGTGTCTCAAGAGGCGCAACACCCTCATCCTGGACCACGGAAGGACATCCAGCCGGTGACCCTAGTCCGCAGGCTTTACGGGCAGTTCCGCCACCTGATCCACGAAGGCGCGAAGTTCCTCGTGGTGGGCGGGATCGGGGTAGTCATCACCAACGCGGTGTACAGCCTGGCGCGCCACTACGGCATGGGCCCGATCACGGCCACCACCGTGGCCACCATCGTCGCCATGGTCCTGACCTACGCCGGCAACCGGTACTGGTCGTTCGCGCACCGTGAGCGGGCGGGCGTCGCCCGCGAGGGCCTGATGTTCATCGTGCTGAACGGGATCGGGCTGCTGATCCAGGATGCGGTCGTCGCCTTCGGCGCCTACGCACTCGGATTCAAGCACGGTCACAAGATCGAGCAGCTGATCATGCTGAACCTGGGCATCGGCATCGCCACCGTGTTCCGCTTCTGGTCCTACCGCAAGTGGGTGTGGGCGGCCCCGGCGGACGGCACGCCCGTTCCGGCCGTGCAGGTGGCCCAGCCCGGACCGGCCCCGGCGGCCGCTGTGGGCCAGCCGGAGCAGCTGGTGCCGGGCAACGGGGCCGTCAGCGGCAACGGGCACGCCAGCGGCAACGGGCACGCCAGCGGCAACGGGCACGTGCGGATGCTCAGCAACGGCAACGGCAACGGGGGTCACGCCGCCGTGAACGGGCACGACCCGCACGCG
>JBLMWU010000202.1:0-8180 GCA_050257395.1 Gemmatimonadota bacterium
GCTGCTGGCGGGGCCGCTGCTGTGGGCCGGGTCAGTACCCCATGTACGACCCGCCGCTGCGGACCGAGACGACTCCGGGGATGTTGTTCATGGAGCCGTACCGGCTGATCGCGTACCGGAAGGCGGCGACCATGTTGTCCACCGGGTTCCAGATGTTGTGGTGCCCGGGCAGCGCGTAGGTGTTGAACGTCGGCGCGATCGTCTGCGCGATGCCCTCGGACGGGGTGCCCGCGGCCGCGTTGGCGTCCCAGCCGTTGCTGGCGTGCGGGTTACCGCCCGACTCGTGCATGACGACGATCCGGGCCGCGTCCGCGCTCAGCTTGGACTGCGGCACGCCGTGCTGCACCAGGATGCTGTCGGCCTGGCAGATCCACCGGTTCAGGCCGGCGGCGTGGCACACGCTGCGCTGGGCCGCCCGGTGCTGCGGCTGGCGCGGGTGCGCGACGCCGCGGGCCTGCCGCGGGGCCGCGGCCGGGGCGGCGTGCCTGCCCTTGGCCACGACCAGCCTGACCGTGCCCGCGTGCGGGGCGGGCAGGTCGGCGGCCCGGCCGCCCGGGAACAGCTGGCTGACGGCCGCGTTCCGGGCCGCCCCGGCCTGGGCATGTGCCACAGCCGGGGAACCGGTGCTGGCCGAGGCCGGGCCGGCGAGGCTGCCGGCCGTCGCCGTGCCGATGGCCGCGGCGGCCGCCGCGAGGGCAAGCGGGATCTTGACGGACTTGCGGTTGAGCTTGCTGAGGGGGAAGGTCCTACGGGGGGTCAAGAAATACCTTCGGTCGGACGCTTACTGCGTTCGGCTTCACCCAAGAGACGCTGCCCGCTGGTCAGGAGGGGGGCTCCAGCCCGGGCAGAGGCGCGGGGGATGCGACGCGGATCAGGGCGACACGTTACGGGGGGCAACCATCGCCCGCGCCGGGTGCTTGCGTTGTGTAACTATGCCCGATCAAACCCAGGGAGGTGCCCGAATCACACCCGGCTAAGCTATGACCTGATTCACAGCGTACGGAGATTATTCGAATATCTTATCGATTTCTTCCTCTGACCTTGAAATCAGCGCGAATCCCCTGGTCACCGCCGGTGACTGTGAGCAGCCACACAGCGTCAACCTCCGTAGGCCTGCAGCTACTCTCCGTAGAAAATTCCGGCCCGGAACGGCGGCGCGGCGGCCTCCCCCGCCATCGGGGAAACCGCCGCGCCCGCACCGGCCAGGGCTACCGGATCAGTACCACCCTGCGGACTCCTCGTGGGACCAGGCCGCGCACGGCGAGCCGTACGTGGACTGGATGTACCCGAGGCCCCACTTGATCTGGGTCGCCGCGCTGGTCTGCCAGTCCGCGCCCGCGCTCGCCATCTTCGACCCGGGCAGCGCCTGCGGAATCCCGTAGGCGCCCGAGCTCGGGTTGCTGGCGGTCACGCTCCAGCCGCTCTCGTGGCCCCACAGGGAGTCGAGGCAGCTGAATTCGCTGGCGGACCAGCCGAAGGACGCCAGCATGCCCTGGGCGATCTGCTGCGGCGAGCCTGACGGCGCGCTCGCGGCCTGGGCGGTGGTCTGCGCGGCCTGCGCGGCCGCCCGGCGGGCCGCCGCCCTGGCCGCCGCCGCCCGGCGCGCGGCCGCCCGGGCCGCAGCCCGGCGCCGCGCCGCGGCGAGTTGCGCCGCGAGCGCCTCCTGGTGGGCCTGCTTGACGTTGGCCCAGGTCCCCAGGTGGTCCGGCCACAGTGAGTTGTCCCGGACCGCGGCGGTGGCCGCCCTGGCGGTCAGCGACCGCTGGCTGGCGTCGAGGCTGGCCCCGTAGTGGGCGAAGGCCGCCCCCGGCGCTGACACCGCCGGCCAGGCGGCCGCCACGCTGCCACCCACTGAGACAGCGGCGGCCACGGTGACGCCCGCGATGGCCACGGTGATCCTGGACGGCTTGCGACGCGGGGGTTTGTGATGCAGGGGTTTGTAGTGCGGGTCTCGTTGGGGAGACAAGAGGAACCTTTGGTCGGGCGCGGGACCGCGCTCGGCTTCCACCCGGGGGCACTGCCGGCCGGGCGAGCTGATCCGCGGTCCGGGCAGAGGCGCGGCTGCCGTGCCGCGGTTCAGGGCGGCACGCCGCAGGATGCGGCTTCTCACTCGCGCCGGGTGCTTCTTCCGGGCGTCAAGACTGCCGAACGCCGTCCGGGTTTGCCGCCAAAATGGCGGAAAAAGGCCTATGGCCAACTTCACAGGGCCCCCGCGACCGGCGGCCGCTGACCCGATCCATTGCCCTGGCCTGCACAGATAATGCTTCCATCACAATCTGCAACTACTGGTGAGTAATGTCACACCATTACGGTAAGCGCCCTCTTTCGTCACGTTCGGTACTGATGAGGGCGAACGGGCTGGCGCGGGCGGACCGCCGGCCGCAGGCGGGCCCGCACAGCGCTGTGCCCGGGACCCGCCGGGCGGGTTCCCGGGCACACCGGAGGCTGCTGCTGCCCTAGTAGTAGCTGTGGGCCTGCCAGTACGCCCAGGCGTTGCACGGCGTGCCGTACCGGCCCTGGATGTACCCCAGACCCCACTTGATCTGGGTCGCGGGGTTGGTCTGCCAGTCCGCGCCAGCGGTCGCCATCTTGGAGCCGGGCAGCGCCTGCGGGATGCCGTAGGCGCCGCTGGCGTTCTCGGCTGCGTAGTTCCAGCCGCTCTCCCGGGACCAGATGCTGTCGAGGCAGCTGAACTGCGTCGCCGGGTCGAACCCGAACGACGACATCATCTTGTAGGCGATCGACTGGGCCGTGCCCGGGTTGGGCGGCGGCGCGGCCGCCACCGTGGTGCCGCCGCCGCCGGTGGCGCTGGCGGCGACCTGGACGGGCTTGGCAGCCACCTTGGGCGCGCCCACCATCCGCATGCTGTGCGAAGCGGCGTCCATGACGATCATCTGCTGGCGCTGCTGCTCCAGCACTGCCATGGCCCGGCTGTTGGACACGGCGGCCGCGGCGATCGCCGCGCCGGCCGGCACCGGGCCGGGCCGCACGACGAGGTAACCAGCCACAGCAACAGCGGCTACCGCGGATCCGGCCGTGATCACGGTCGGCCACAGGCGGAAGCCCCTCCGGCGCGACGCCCGCCCTTTCGCGGGGCTCCGCCTCCGGTGTTGTGACAATGCAGTCCTTCCGTCGGCCTCCAGCCGGGCGGGGGGCCCGGCCCGTGGACCGCTGCGGGGCAGGGCAGCGTGTCGCACGACGGCGGGGCCCGCTGCCCGGCCGGCAGCCCCGCTGCCGGTAGTCCGGACATTTCGGTCCGCCGCCGTCGGCGATACCTTGCCAGAACCGGGTGCGCGATTAACGAGATTCTGCGGAAAAAGTTGTGTCGGGAACCCCGCCAGTGCCGCGGTGCGGATCGCAAATTGGCGACACGTACTGTGACAATTACCTGGTGCGGTGGCCACCCCATCCTGTGATCACAGGATGGCTGCCGTGCCGCCGGCGGACACGCGGGGAAGGCCGCGGAAAAGCAAGCTCGCGATCCTTTGCGGCACCATTCCGGATGCGGGGCCAGAGGATCCCCGCCGGGCGAATTCCGCCCGGGGACGTCAGCGGAGCAGCTGGCGGGCCATCACCATGCGCTGGATCTGGTTGGTGCCCTCGTAGATCTGGGTGATCTTGGCGTCCCGCATCATCCGCTCGACCGGGTAGTCCCTGACGTAGCCGTAGCCGCCGAGCAGCTGGACGGCGTCCGTGGTGACCTCCATCGCCACGTCGGAGGCGAAGCACTTGGCCGCGGAGGAGAAGAACGTCAGGCTGCCCTCGCGCGCACCGGCCATGGCGCGCTCGGACCGGGCCGCCGCGGCATACGTGAGCTGCCGGGCCGCCTCCACCTTCATCGCCATGTCGGCCAGCATGAACTGCACGCCCTGGAACTCGGCGACCGGCCTGCCGAACTGCCGGCGCTCCTTGACGTACCCGGTGGCGTAGTCCAGCGCGCCCTGGGCGATGCCGAGCGCCTGCGCCGCGATGGTGACCCGGGTGTGGTCCAGCGTGGCGAGGGCGATCTTGAAGCCCTGGCCCTCCTCGCCGACCAGCCGGTCCGCCGGGATCACGCAGTTGTCGAAGTACAGCTCCCGGGTGGGTGAGCCCTTGATGCCCAGCTTGCGCTCTGGCGCCCCGAAGGAGAAGCCAGGGTCGTCCTTTTCCACCACGAACGCGGAGATCCCGTTCGCCCCCGCGGCCGGGTCGGTGACCGCCATCACCGTGTAGTAGGCGGACACGCCGGCGTTGGTGATCCACCGCTTGGTCCCGTTCAGGACGTAGGTGTCCCCGTCCCGGGCCGCCCGCGTCTTCATCGCGGCCGCATCCGAGCCGGCCTCCGGCTCGGACAGGGCGTAGGAGAACATGGCCTCCCCGCGCGCCACCGGCGGCAGGTAGCGCTGCTTGACCTGCTCGGAGGCCGCCAGCAACAGCGGCACCGTGCCGAGCTTGTTGACCGCGGGGATCAGCGACGACGCGGCGCAGGCCCGCGCGACCTCCTCGATCACGATCGCGGTCGCGATCGCGTCCGCGCCTGCCCCGCCGTAGGCCTCGGGGATGTGCACCGCCTGCACATCGGCCTTGACGAGGGCCTCGTACACGTCCCAGGGGAACTCGCCGGTCTCGTCCACCTCGGCGGCGCGGGGGGCGATCTTGTCGTCGGCGAGCGCGCGAACCGCTTCGCGAAGTGCCTCGTGCTCCTCGGACAGGGAGAAGGCGGGAAATTCGGAGGTCATAGCCATGATGGTAGAAGCTACCGGCAAGTAGCCCGGCGGCCGGGGCGCCCCGGCCGCTAGCTCGCGGCGCCCGCCCGGCGGGCGCGCAGCGCAGCGCCCTTCGCCCGGGCCTGCTCACGCAGGTTCTCCTGGAAGCGGGCCATCCGCTCGCGCAGGCCCGGGTCCCCGGCGGCCAGGATGCGGACCGCCAGCAGGCCGGCGTTGCGCGCCCCGCCGACCGCCACGGTCGCCACCGGGATGCCGGCCGGCATCTGCACGATGGACAGCAGCGAGTCGAGCCCGTCCAGGTGCGCCAGCGGCACCGGCACGCCGATCACCGGCAGCGTGGTGACCGACGCGAGCATGCCCGGCAGGTGCGCGGCGCCGCCCGCGCCCGCGATGAGCACCCGCAGGCCGCGGCTTTCCGCACTCGACCCGTAGCTGATCATCTCGTGCGGCATCCGGTGCGCCGACACGACGTCCGCCTCGTAGCCGACCCCGAACTCCGTCAGCGCCGAAGCGGCCGCCTCCATCACCGGCCAGTCGGAGTCACTGCCCATCACCAGCCCGACGACCGGGAACTCCCCCGGCTTCTCGCCGGGCCCCGCATCCCGCGGCAGCTCGCTCATGGGTCATTCCTTCCCCGAACCGAGGTAGCGGGCGGCCCGGCCCGCCCTCTCCAGCAGCGCCAGCGGGTCGTCCCCGGTCACGGTCACGTGGCCGATCTTGCGCCCGGGCCGGACCGCCTTGCCGTACAGGTGCACCTTCACGCCCGGGTCGGCGGCCATCACGTGCACGTAGCGCGAGTAGACGTCCGGATCGTCGCCGCCGAACACGTTGGCCATCACAGTGGCGGGCGCCAGCCCTCCGGGGTCGCCGAGCGGCAGGTCCAGCACCGCCCGCAGGTGCTGCTCGAACTGCGACGTCCTGGCCCCGTCGATGGTCCAGTGGCCGCTGTTGTGCGGGCGCATCGCCAGCTCGTTCACGGCCAGCCCGCGGTGGGTCTCGAAGAGCTCCACCGCCAGCAGGCCGGTCACCCCGAGCTCGGCGGCGATGGTCAGCGCCAGCCGCTGGGCCTCCTCCGCGAGCTGCGCTGGCAGGCCCGGGGCGGGCGCGATCACCTCGTGGCAGATGCCGTCGCGCTGGACGGTCTCCACCACCGGGTAGGCCGCGGCCTGGTTGTGCGGCGACCGGGCGACCAGCGCGGCCAGCTCCCGCCGGAACGGCACGTACTCCTCGGCGAACACCGCCACCCCGTGGCTCAGCACCTCCGCCGCCTGCCCGGCGTCGTCGCACACCCACACGCCCCGGCCGTCGTAGCCGCCCCGCACCGCCTTGAGCACCACCGGCCAGCCCCCGCCGGAGGCGAACTCCTCCACCCCGGCCAGCGTGGACACCGGCGCGAACCGCGGGCACGGGATGCCCAGCCCGGTCAGGGCCTCGCGCATGGCCAGCTTGTCCTGGGCGTGGCGCAGCGCCTCCGGCCCCGGGTGCAGGGCGACGGCCGCTCCCACCAGCTCGGTGAGGTGCTGGCCGGGCACGTGCTCGTGGTCGAAGGTGACGACGTCGCAGCCTGCCGCGAAGGCCAGCAGGTCGTCGAGGGACCGGTAGTCCCCCACCACGGTGCCCGGTGCGACCACCGCGGCGCTGTCGGCCGCGGTGTCCGCCAGCACGCGGAAGCCGACGCCCAGGCCGATGGCGGCCTGGGCGGTCATCCGGGCGAGCTGGCCCGCCCCCACCATGCCCACCACCGGCACCCGGGCGTTTCCCGCCTCAACAGTCACGCGTTGAGCCTAGGCCATGCCCGGCCAGCCCACCCGGCCGCGCGCCACCTCCCGGGACTGATCCGGATAACCCGCGCGGGAACAGGAGATTTAACACACGGGAAACAATTGCCTCTGAGCCGCGCCTTATGATCAGCGCGTCTCTGGGCACCCTAGCCCCCGGGGCTGCACCACCCCCCTTCCGCACTGCCACCCCCAGGCGACTAAAGGAGCACCCGATGGCGGCACCTGACGAGAAGGCTTACGCGGTCATCGAGGCGGAGGTCCCGCCCGGTGACATCCGGGAAGGGGAGTACGGCGAGCGGGTCATCGCCGTCGAGCCCGGCGGCGCGGAGTTCATCCCGCTATCGGAACGGCACGGCAAGCCGCTGCAGCTGTTCTGGACCTGGACCTCGCCGAACCTGGAGTTCGCCACCGTCTTCGTGGGCGTGCTGGCGGTGGCCGCGTTCGGGCTGAGCTTCTGGCAGTCGGTGGCGGCGATCGTCCTCGGGTCCGCCGTGGGCGGGCTGACCCAGGGCCTGCTGTCGGCGCGCGGGCCCGCCCAGGGGGTGCCGCAGATGGTGCTGTCCCGGCTGGGCTTCGGGTACTGGGGCAACATCCTGCCGGCCGGGCTGAACTCCATCACCGCGGGCATCGGCTGGTTCGCCGTGAACAGCGTGAGCGGCACGTTCGCCCTCAACACCCTCACCCATCTGCCCAAGCCGCTCTGCCTGGTCATCATCGTGGCGCTGCAGATCGTGATCGCGTTCTTCGGCCACAACCTGGTGCACGCCTTCGAGCGGTACGCGTTCCCGGTGCTGGCCGTGATCTTCCTGATCACCACCGTGGTCATCCTGGCGAAGTCGAGCCCGGGCGCGCCCGGCCACGGCGGCGGGATCGGCGGCTTCCTGCTCACCACCGGCGCGGTGTTCGGGTACGCGGTGGGCTGGAACCCGTACGCCTCCGACTACACCCGTTACTTCCACCCCGGCACCAGCAAGCAGGCGATCGCCCTGTGGTCAGGGCTCGGGCTGTTCCTGTCCTGCGCCGTGCTGGAGATCGCGGGCGCCGCGGCGGCCACCATCACTGGCGCCAGCGCCGCCCTCGGCAACCCGACCGGCGCGTTCACCGGGCACCTGCCCACCGCGCTGGCCGACGCCACCCTGCTGGCCATCGCCCTGGGCGCGGTCGCCGCCAACGTGCTGAACATCTACTCCGGCGCGCTCTCGTTCGTCGCCATGGGCGTCAAGCTGCCGCTGGCCCTGCGCCGGGCCATCGTCGCGCTGGTGTTCGGGGTGATCGGCTTCATCGTGGCCTACACCGCCCTGCCGGACGCGGGCGAGAAGTACACCCAGTTCCTGCTGATCATCGCGTACTGGATCGCGCCGTGGCTGGCGGTCGTCTTCTGCGATCAGTGGCTGCGCCGCGGCCAGGACGTCGAGCCGCTGCTGTTCGACCGCAAGCACACCAACTGGGCGGGCCCGGTGGCGATGGCAATCGGCATGGGGCTGTCCATCTGGCTGTTCGCCAACCAGTACCCGCGGTACGTGGGCGTGGTCCCCACCAGGTACCCGTCCGTCGGCGACCTCACCTTCGAAGTGGGCTTCGTCCTCACCGCCGCGATCTACCTGGTCTGGCACGCGGTGACAGGCCGCAGGCCCGCCGCCAGCCCCACCGCCGCCAGCTGAGCGGTGGCCGGCCCGGCCTCAGGCCGGGCCGG
>JBLMWU010000203.1:0-5200 GCA_050257395.1 Gemmatimonadota bacterium
GGCCCCCGCGCGGTCATCATGATCAGCGGCAGCCCGGCCCGCATCCGCTTCCACCCGCCCTTCATGGGCAGGTTGGCCAGCCGGACCTGCGGGTCGGTGTGCAGCATCGAGTGGTGGGAGAAGTAGACCCAGTCGTCGTCGTGCAGGCCCATCTCCGCCACCGGCACGTACGCGCCGCTGATCTGGCAGGTGGACCGGCTGAACCTGATGCGGGCCATGTCCCGGATCGGCGGCTGCTCGATCCAGCCGGACTCGGTGACCCGCAGCCGGACGTCGACCGGCGCGCCGCAGTGCGGGCAGGTGCGGTCCCCGCCCTCGGACGGGATCCGGCAGTACGGGCACGTGTAGGCGCCCGATGCAGGTGGCATCGCCATGTCGTCCCTCACTCCGAGCCGTGGTGGTGGACGTACATGGACTGGATGCCGACCCGGCCGGGCCCGGTCATCTCGGCCAGGTACATGCCCCGGCTCATCAGCCCGGTCTTGACGTTCTGCTGGACGGCGTTCATGGTCACCGTCGAGTCCTTGTACAGGAACCCGCCCGGCTCCACCAGGATCTTCTCGCCCGGCTGCAGCGTCTTCTGGAACACGTTGCCGTACCCGTGCAGCAGCAGCAGGCCCGGCGCACCGGTGGTGACGAAGCGGTCCATGTACATGCCGCTGCCGCCGTGCAGCACATTCGCGAGGCCCTTGATGCGCACGAACGAGTAGGTCAGCGAGTGGGTCCCGGCCAGGAACGCATGCTCGCGCACGTCGATCTCCATGGACGGGTGCATCGGCAGGACCACCACCTCACCCGCCTGGTCGCGGGAGAAGGCGACCCGGCCCGGCCCGTGCGCGATGCTCAGGATGTGCGGCATGCCGCCGAGCATCCGCTTCATGCCGCCGCCGGTGTTCAGCGCCGACATCGGGACCTGGGGCTCCTTCCAGAGCATCACGTGGTGCTCGAAGAACACCGAGTCCCCCGGCGCCAGCGCCAGCTCGGCGACCGGCACGATCTCGCCTTCGATCTGGCAGGTGGAGTTGGAGAAGCGGAACTCCGTCATGTCCCGCAGCCGGGGCGCCTCCGCCCAGCCGGAGTCGGAGACGAGGTCTTTCTTGTCGAGCGGCGCGCCGCAGGTAAGGCAGTTGGTGCGGCCTATCTCATTCTGTGCCTTGCACCACTGGCATTCGAGTCGGTCCATGAGGACAGCCCTTCCTTGGTCGGAAACCCCGTTCGCCGCCATCAAGGCGACTGACCGTGCAGATGTCTGATGGCAGGCCGGAAGCGGGGCCGGGCCCGCCCGCGCGGGGCGGGCGGACCCGGGCCGGCTGCGTTGTGCGAGAGCTGGCTGCCTGCTACGCCGCTGGCGTCCCGCACTCGGCGCAGAACTTGGCCGTGGCGGACAGCTCGGCGTTGCAGTTGGTGCAGTGCTTCTGCATGGGCGTGCCGCAGGAGTCGCAGAACTTCGCGCCGGTGCGGACCTGCGCGTGGCAGTTGCCGCACTCGACCGTGGCGGCCGGGGCCGGGGCCGGGGCCACCGGCGCCGCCGCGGCGGGGGCGGCCTGCGCGGGCGGCGGCGGGGCCGCAGGCTGCGCGTAGCCCGGGCCGCCGCCGGCGAACTGCCCGGCCGGCGGCGGCGCCGCGCCCTGCATGGGCTGCATCATCTGGTTCCCCATGCCGAAGCCGGCGGCCATGAACATGGGGCTGACCGCCCCGCCGCCCTGCGCCATGCCCTGGCCGGCGCCCTGCAGCGCCTCGGCTTGCGCGGCCTGCAGGAACCCGCCCGCCAGCCGGCTGTAGGCGGTGTCACCGGCGAGCTTCTTGAGCCGGGCGCTGTCGTCCTCGTCCAGGTTGACGTCGAGGTTGCCGAAGCGGGTGATCGCCAGGCCGTAGTCGGCCAGCTGCTCGTTGGCGGCCGGGCGGGCGCCGGCCTCGATGTCCGAGCTGTGCATGGACAGGCCCAGGATCGGCCAGGCTCCGGACATGAGCTGGGTGGTGACGGTGGTGCGGGTGACCTTGAGCACCTGCTGGGCGACCCAGTTCGTGATCGCCTCGTTGTCGGTCACATCCACCGTGCCGACCAGGTTGAGGATCAGCTTGGTCGGGTCGGTCACGTGCAGCGCGTACTCGCCGAACGCGCGCAGCGTCACGATCAGGCCGGACACCGGGTCCTGCACGTCGTCGACCCGGCCGCCGAAGCGGCAGCTCGGGTACTCGCGGGCGCCGACGAAGAAGATCTCCGCCCGGAACATGTTGGAGTTGCTGGCCCAGTCCGCGAGCATGCCGAGGAAGGGCAGCTCGGAGGCGTCCAGGGTGTGCCGGCCCGGCGGGAGCACGCCGACCAGCTGGCCCTGGTTCATGAACACGGCCACCTGGTCGGGCTCGACGATCGCCCGGGCGAACTTGCGGATGGTGTGGTCGGGCCACTTGTAGACGATCTGGCTCTTCGAGTTGTCAGGCGCCGCGATGAACTCGCGCCGGGCCTCATTCATGATCCCCATAGGATCGCTCCTTCTCCCACCTGAAGTGCGACCCCCGCTTCGCCCCGGCCGCGTTTCACCCGGATCATAATCTGTACGGACGTTTCCCGCCGTATCAATCAAGTCCCATTTTCAGGCCTCTACGGAAAGCGCCCGTTAAATTGCGCAACGTCATCACCGCAGGCGGCGTGCGGGATGTCGCAAGCGGTAACCGCTGCCGGCGATTATCACCGCTGCCGGTTATCGCACCGTTGCTACGATCCGCGCATGAGCCTGTTCCGGAGGCACGCTGGCGAGCCTCCCCCGGCCCCGCCCACCGTCGCGCAGACCCTGGGCCAGCTGGTGCAGACGGCGGGGCAGCCGTCCCTGTTCGCGCACTCGGAGTACGTGAAGCAGGTGGACTGCCCGCGGTGCGGCGCCCCGAAGCGGCTGCCGTCCCGGACCGCGTACCTCTACTGCGACAACTGCGGCGCGCTGATGGACTACGACTGGCGGCTGGCGAACTCCGGCACCAACGCCGGGCTCACCAACACCGTGTACCGCCAGCTGGCCGCGCCGCTGCAGCCGGAGCTCGCGCGGGCCCGCGCCCTCGGGGACGCCGCCCGGTACCGGGAGCTGATGCACGGGGTCTTCGCCGAGTGGGTCCGGCAGTGCCCGCAGGCGGTGTCCCCGCGGGCCCGGACCGACGAGGGCTTCCGCGAGCGGATGGTCAGCTACCTGACCGAGTGCGCGGTCTGCAAGGACCTCGACCCCACCCTCGCCCCGCTGGACCGCAGCCTGGCCGCGGCCACCGCGGCCCTGCAGCGCTTCCCCACCGCGACCGGGGCCTGGCTGGTCAGCGACGGCATCTGGCAGGCCGCCGCGGAGTTCAAGAACCTGATCGACCGGACCTACGAGCGGCTCGCGGCCACCGGGGTGCTGGCCATGGACCCGGACGAGGCGCCGCCCGGGGTGCCGGTGCGGATGGAGTACTCCACGTTCTGCCAGGGCTGGCTGCCGCACCTGCGCCCGGACGGCGCGCAGCGCCTGCTCGCCATGTTCGGGCTGACCGGCGAGTACACCAGGGTGCAGGTCACCGGCACCCAGACGCGCAAGTGCGGGAGCTGCGGCGATGAGCTGACGGTCCTGCCCGGAGCCCGGGCCGTGGTGTGCGAGTCCTGCGGCCGCAAGCTGGACATCGCCGGCGGCGAGACGCCCTGCCAGACCTGCGGCGCGCCGCTGTCGTTCCCGGTGGGCGTCAGCGACCTGGCGTGCCCGTACTGCCACAGCGCCACCCACCGGGTGTGACCGGACGGGGCCGGGCACCTGGACCCGGCGCCCGGCCCCCCGCCTCAGCAACGGCAATGTGGTTCCATGCCGATCCCCCGTTCGCTTGCCGTGCCCACCGGCCCGTTCCAGGGTGCCGTGCCACGGCCCGCCGCGCATGTCCCCTGTGCGGGGGTCACGGCGGCCGCCGGGGGTGACCCGCCAGCTACGGCGCGGAGCGGGTGAAGCCCGCGCTCAGCGCCGCCGGGCGGGCGAGCGTCTGGAAGACGACGCAGTACCGCTCGGTCAGCGTGAGCAGCGTCGCGAGCTGCTCGTCGGTGGCGCCGGTGTCCAGGTCGAAGCTCAGCCGGATGGCGGTGAAGCCGACCGGCGCGTCCCTGCTCACCGCCAGCGTGCCGCGGAAGTCCAGGTCGCCCTCGGCGTGCACGGTCCCGCCGGCCACCGGGACGCCCAGCGAGGTGGCAACCGCCCGCAGGGTCACCCCGGCGCACGCCACCAGGGCCTGCAGCAGCATGTCACCGGAGCAGGCGAGGGATCCGTCCCCGCCGGTCGCCGGGTGCAGGCCGGCCACGGCCAGCGCCTTGCCGGTGGCCACCGAGCAGCTGACCTCCTCCTCACCGAGCCGGCCGTCCGCCGTCAGGGTTACCACCGCCTGCCGCGGGTCATCGCGGTAGGCGTCCTTGAGCGGCTGCTGCACGGCGCGCAGGGCGGCGCTGTCCATGTCTCCCCTTCCCCGGCCTGCTGGTGGCGTCCAGACTGGCAAGCCGCCCCGCGCCGTGTCCAGCCGGGCCGGGCTAGCCGATCGTGCTGAGCGCCGACGCGTAGCGCGTCATGTAGTCGGCGGCGGCGTCGCCCGCGTAGCAGAAGTCGAGGCTGAAGCCTTCGAGCAGCAGCTCGCCCTTGAGGGTGAGCAGCCGGGCCTCGTCGCTGTCGTGGATCTGCAGCAGGGTGTCCCGGTCGCCCTTGACCATCCAGAGGCCGGTGCCGCGCTCGGAGAAGAACAGCTCCGGCGGGGCGCACTTGCCCTCGGCGGCCCGGGCGTTCCAGTACTCGGTTACCTCGGCGCCGTAGGCGAGCGCCTTGTCCTCCCTGCCCGGCACCGGGTGGGTCCAGGTCACTACCATCGCGGTCTGCATCTGTGAATCACCCCTTCCGGCAGATCCGGCTCCGCGCCGGGTCCCGTGATCGCCGCCCGCCGGCTGCGATATGCGCGTGCCGGTGGGCAGCGCTGACACTTGCACGGTCACACGCCAGCCCCCCGCCCACCAGGGACGTTGGTCCCTCAAGATCAGCGGGGCGCTAAGGGGCGCACCCGGCCCGGGCCGCCCGGGTCACGTGCTGGTGAGCGGGTCGACCAGCACGCCGGGATTGAGGATGCCCCGCGGGTCGAGGGCGGCCTTGGCGGCCCGCAGCGCCGCCGCGAAGGGCTCCGGGCGCTGCCGGTCGTACCAGGGCCGGTGGTCGCGCCCGAC
>JBLMWU010000204.1:0-30058 GCA_050257395.1 Gemmatimonadota bacterium
CTGATAAGGATGAGGTCGGTGGTTCAAGTCCACCTAGGCCCACCCAGGTCACAGCCCCAGCACCAGCCCCAATCTCGAGCTGCAGATGCGATTCGTTGTCGATCATGCGTGTGTCATCTGCGCCCGTAGCGGAGACTCGGATAACGGGTCCAGACGGAGCGGTGGTCAGCGAAGTAGGCCATGCGCGGGTCAAGCTGGTAGAGCGTGTCGATCCAGGCGTGGACGTCGGGCAGGAGACCCGTCCCGTGATCCGTAAAGGGGCCTACGCGCGCGGGATCAGCAGCGCACGCAGCAGTTCCGGCCACCGCGGGCCGTCGTAAACACGCTCGGGCACCAGGTAGCGGTCGGCGCTGACGTTCCGGATCTGGTCGTCGCGGACCGGCAGCAGCACGAACTCCACCGAGAACGGCCGGGCTGCCCGGCCTAGTTCACGTTCAAGCTCGTGCACCACCTGGTTGGTACGCATATCGCGCCGCAGGGCCGCCTTGAACCCGGCCTCCATGCGGGCATTGTGCCAGTCCTGCGCCTCCCTCCACCGGCGGGCAACAGCCCGCTGCAGCGCGGGCCAGCCGGCCAGCCCGGAAAAGCCTTCCGGGCTGAACGCCATCACCGCAGGCGGATGGGAGGGGTCGAACGGCGGTGACAGCGGGGGCATCCCCGTCAGCGAGTACCACCAGCCCAGCCAGCCCGCGGCCAGATCCGCGGCGTCTGACGGGTGGGTGCTCGGCTCCGGCAGCGGCTCGATATCCGTCGGCCCAGGCACCACGCCCCCCGGTGCGACGTCGATGCGCTCGGCGGCACGAAACCACAGCGCCACATCAAACGCCTCCGGCCACCGGTCCTCACTGATGCGCCAGGACGGCAAACCTGCCAACTGCACGGCGTGACCCCCACGAGCTGCTGCACGAAGCATGCGCCCCTGCGCGGCTTGAAGCAAGGTCCGCGGGACAGGACCTAGTGCTGGCTGGCAGCGACAATTTCGGTTCGGCTGATCTCCCTGCCGATCCGTCTCTCAGACCTGATGGTCTTCGCCGGCCAGATCGGGATCGAGTCCTGCCCGATGCAGGCGGGCGCGCGCTTCGTGCCGGGTGAGGATCTGCTCGGGATCGCCGTCGAGGGATCGGGTCTTGGCGTCGAATGCGCGCTGCCACAGTCCGGCGGCCCACAATGCCGCGTGGTCCTGGGACGTCCAGTGGCAGCCGCGGGCCTGTTGGTAAGCGTGGAGAAAGACGGCGCTGTCCTCGACACTGGCCAGCGGCGTCTCGCCGCCGATGCCGAGGAAGCTGACCGCGGCAAATCCGGCAATCGCCGGTTCAGGCTGGCAGATCACGCTGTCCCAGTCGTGCACGGCCATCAGTTCCGGGCCCTGCCAGCGCACGTTCTCCGGGTGCCAGTCGCCGTGCCCGATCACCGGGTCGCCAGCGTAGCCGCGCAGGTGGTCGCGGACGGCTGCAGCGACCCGGTCCAGCCACTGCGGTTCCTGGTGGGCGTTCAGGTCAACGTCGCGATCCTCCGGCCTGGGCCACAGCCCTGGCTCGGTGTGGTCCCAGCCCACCCAGGACGGGGACGGCAGCAGGCTCGGCACCGACCCGGGGTCCGGCGCCAGTTCGACCAGGCGGGCCAGCGCAGCCGCCGACAGCGCAGCCAGCTCGCCTGCTGGCGGCTGGTCAATGTCCGGGACAAGCACCTCAGCGGAGGCGGCATAGCCGGACAGCGGCTGCAGGTCCACCAATGGCTCGGGGCACGGAAAGCCGGCTCTCCACAGTGCCCGGTGCACGGCCGCGCATCCGGCCAGCCGCGACCCGCGGGGCCGCACCTTGACGACCACCTCCCGGCCGTCTGTCAGCCGGAGCCCCGTCACAGCGGACAAGTAGCCAGTGCTGAACAACTCGGCTGCTGGCGGCGCGCCCAGCCAGCGCGTGCACCAGTCGGCCAGCGCATCCGCTCCCACGGTTGGGCGGCGGGTCTCGGGCACGACCCCATCTTGCCGAAACGGCCAGCGTCACACGGTCTCATTGACGAGGGGGGCGCTGTCAGCGACCTGGCGCACCTGCGGCTGCCTGGCCGCCTCACCTACACGGAGACGCGATTCCCGGATTCGTTATAGTGAATACATGTCCCCGGTGACTCGGCGTCTGGAAGCGTCGGCAATTCGTTTCGAGGCCACGCTGCACACGATCGGCAAATGGACCATTGTGCGTTTGCCTGAGAAGGCAAGCGAGAAGCTTCCGTCGCGCGGCCAGGTGGCAGTGCAGGGGACGATCAATGGCCACGATTTCCAGACAGTGCTGGAACCTGACGGTTGCTCTGGCCATTGGCTGAGAGTCGACAAAAAGCTGCAGCAGACCGCTCGGGTAAGTGCGGGTGACACGGCAACGCTCGAAATTGAGGTAACCAGGGACTGGCCGGAGCCGAGCGTGCCAGAGGATTTTGAGGCAGCACTGGCGGCTGCCCCGCAGAAGATCCAGGACGTATGGAACGACATCACGCCGATGGCGCGCTGGGAATGGGTTCGCTGGGTGAATGCCACCAGGAATCCAGACACGCGAAGGCGGCGAGTCGACGTAAGTATGTCGAAAATGAAGAGCGGGAAGCGGCGGCCCTGCTGTTTCAACCTTGCCGCCTGCACCGACCCGGACATGTCAAGAAACGGCAGGCTCATCGAGCCCTTGTGATCAGGTAACTGGGCAGGCCGCGCCACCTGGCGATCTGCTGGCACACCCTGCGCTGACAGGCGATCCAGGCTCCCGATGCTGACGGGGTTCCAGAACACCGGTACGGCGGCGGGGCACCACCAGTTGCTGTCCCACTAGAGTCTCGTGCGTGGACCTCGACGCCGTGCGGACCTTCGTCGCCGCCGCGGACGCGGGCCAGTTCCAGGAAGCCGCGGCGGCCCTGTCGATCACCCAGCAGGCTGTATCCAAGCGCATTGCGTCGCTGGAGAAAGACCTGGATGTGCGCCTGTTCATCCGCACGGCCCGCGGCGCCCAGCTCACGATCGACGGCCAGGCATTCCTGCCCCACGCCCGCGAACTCCTCCGGGTTGCAGAGCGAGCCGACGCGTCCGTCCGCCCAGGCCGGCGCGCGCTGCGCGTCGACGTGGTCAACCGGCGGGTCGCAACGGCAGTGCTCCTGCAGGACTTCTACCGCACGCATCCCGGGATCGAGCTGGATATCGTCACCCTCGATGCCGACGTCGAAGCCGCGGCCGCTGCTGTCGAGGCCGGGACGATCGACGCCACCTTCCACGGTGTTCCCCCGCAGCAGCATCTGCCGGAGGGGATCAGGACTGCCCGCGTGATCAACGAGTCGCACGAGCTGCTCGTCGGACCCCGCCACCCGCTCGCCAACGCCCGCGCCGTCACGCCCGCGCAACTCGCCGGGCACCGCATCTGGATGCCCGGCCTGGCCGCCCGCGGAGAGGTGGCCGACTACTACGCCGAACTCGCCACCGCGTTCGGGCTGACCATCGACATGATCGGGCCGGTCTTCGGGAACGAGGCCCTGCTCGACGAGATCGCTGACTCATCGGACCTCGCGACCCTGGTCGGCGAACGCTCACGGTATCTATGGCCAGACAACTACGACCTGCGGCGCATACCCATACGCGACCCGGCCCCCGTCTACCCGATGTCACTGATCTGGCGCGACGACAACCCCCATCCCGCGCTGGCCAGACTTCGCGGCTACCTCGACGCCAGGCGAACCGATGCACCCAGCGCCAAGGTCTGGATGCCGAACTGGGAACGACGGGCAGCCCCGGGGTCTTTCCCCCGTGACCACGCTGCTTCGGCATCGTGATCGCCAAAGCGGGCACCATGCAGATCACCCACGCCACGGCCAGCGCGCCTGGCCTGGCCAACGAGGACTACGCGTGCGCCGGGGCAGACTGGGCCGTCGTCCTCGACGGTGCGACCGCCCCGGCGGGTGTGGACAGCGGCTGTGTACACGACGTGGTCTGGCTGGTGCGCCGGCTGGCCGCGGCGATCGCAACCCGGCTCCTGCTGGCCGGGGAATCCACCCTGCCGGACCTGCTGGCGGCTGCCATCGAGGACACCGCCAGGGCCCACACGGACACCTGCGACCTCGGCACCCCGGACAGCCCGTCCTCAACGGTGTCCATCGTCCGCGTGCGGGGGGATGCGCTGGAGTACCTGACCCTGGGCGATTCACCGATCGTCGTGCGGCATCCCGATGAGTCATTCACGCACATTGCCGACGACCGGACTTCCCGCCTTCCGGGCGGGCGGCCCTACACCATTGAGCTCGTGCGCGCCCACCGCAACAGGACCGGCGGATTCTGGGTTGCCAGCACCGACCCCGATGCCGCCTACCAGGCGATCACCGGCAGCGTCCCGCTCGCCCAGGTGAGTGAGGCGGGACTGTTCACCGATGGGATAACCCGGCTGCTGGACCGGTACGGCTACACCTGGCCTGTCATCTTCTCCGCACTCCGCAGTGGAGGACCGGCCCGCCTCATCAGCCTGGTACGTGCTGCCGAGCGCGAGCAGCCGCACCCCTACGGGAAGCAGCACGACGACGCGACCGCCGTCTACCTGGACAACCGGTAGCACCCCGCACGCTATCGCAGGGAGTCATGGCCCACCGGCTCCGGGCGGATCAGGATCTGGTAAGCGCGCCCGTCCGTGGAGGCCAGGAAACCGCCGGTGTGCTGGAAGCCGAGTGCCGCCACCACCCGCTGGGCCCGCACGTTGAACTCCGCGATGGTCACCCGGAACGCGGGCGGCGCGAACCGGCGCCGCCCGAAGGCCAGCCCGGCCTGGATGGCGGCCCGGCCGAGTCCTTTCCCCGTCAGCTCCGGGCGCAGGCCGCCGCCGGTATCAAGCGCCGGCTCGTCGTAAGAGCCGCCCGGTGTCGAGGCGAAACAGTCTGCTGACCGGATGCCTGCTGCTAGCCGCAAAGATCAGCGGCGGGCGCTGATGTCGGTGTCCAGGAGGGAGAACATCACGCTGTCGCGCCGGCCCTGCGGGGTGGGCAGCCACGCCCGCAGCAGCCCCTCCCGGGTGAATCCGGCACGTTCCGCCACCCGCTGCGACGGCATGTTCTCAGGGGCCGTTATCAGCTGCAAGCGCTCGATGCCCAGGTCGGCGAAGGCCCAGCCGGACACGAGCCGGAGGGCCGACGTCGCCGAGCCCTGCCCGCGCGCGTCACGGCAGAGCCAGTAGCCGACCGTGCCAAGCCCCGGATCCGCCGGTGTGAGGTGCAGCCCGACCGTGCCCAGGCCGACCCCGGTATCCGCCCGCGCGATCACGAACACGGCACCCTCCCCGGCTGCCCAGTCGCGGGCGGCACGGGCCACGAACGCGCGCGCATCGGCCTGTGAGTAAGGGAACGGGATCGCGGGAACATGGCGGCTCAGCTCCCGGTCGCCGCAGGCCTCGGTGATCCACGGCACGTCATCGCCGGACAGACGGCGAAGGGCGACCCCGCCGGCGGCCAGTGGCGGGTCGGGGAAGGTGAGCCGCACAACCGGACGATACAGCGCCGCCCGCACCTGATCCTGAGATGCTGCTCAGCGGGGAGTGGACCTCCGCGGCGTCCAGACCAGGAGTTCCTCGGCGGTCCCGAATCCTGCCCGCCGCTAGAACGGGATTGCCCGCTCCGTGGGGCTGAGCACCACCCGGGCAAAGGCGTTCTCGCGGGCGTAACCGAGCAACGCGTCCATGAGCTGCCGGCCGATGCCCTGGTTGCGGTATGCCGTGAGCACAAACGCGTTGCCGAGGTAACCCCAGCGGCTCGGCGGGCGGCCCGGCCGTGGCATCCGCTCGAAGACCGCCAGGTTCATCATCCCCACCAGGCGCCCCTCTGCCGCCGCCACCCAGGTGATCCGCCGGGACGACTCCTGCTCGAACCAGGCCGCGAACCGCTCTTCGAAGCCCGGGTCACCGGGCGGCCCGTACTGCTCCAGCGTCCACTCGCGGCGCAGCCAGCTGATCGCCGCCAGGTCATCGTCACTGGCGAGCCGGATCGCAGCTTCGGTCATGGGACCACAATGTACGGGCACGGCCGCCCGCGGGCTGACGCTCCCGGGTCATGCCGAGGGGAGGTAACGGCCCAGGAAGTCGACGGAGCCCGCCATCGCCTCGCCCGGCAGTTCGCCGTGGTCGCCGGGGTAGGCGTGCAGCCGCCTGTCCGTGCTCCCGAGCAGCTCGTAGAGCCCGGGTGGGTCCAGTGCCACGGCCGCCCATCCGCGGGCCACGCAGTGCCGGGCCAGGTCCACCAGGTGCGGGTTGCGTTTGTGCCCGGTGCGGCCGTGGCCGAACAGGACGGCCGGCCGGGGCCCGGTGCCGCCGGACGGGCTCCACAGCAGACCCGGCACGGGCTGGCCGTCCACCGTCAGCCGGAAGCCGCGTTCGGTGACCCCGGCCTGCTCTTGCACCAGCGTGAGATCCGTCATGACCCCGATCCTCATATCCGGGTTGCCGCGAACGGGCCGGACACACCCGTGAACCCTGCATGGAACAGGGTATGGGCGCGCCATGAACTGGACCTGGAACGTACGGAGCAACGACGGCGCGATGAACGGGCTGGAGTTCGCCCGCTGCACCACGGCTGGCGGGTTCAGCCACGTGCTCGTCCACGCCGCACCCGGCAACGCGAAGATCGAGATCATCGACAATGACGACAGGGTCGTGGCCCGGGCGGATCTGGAGCGCTCTGGCGACTACACCCCGATGACCCTCATCGAGCTCGACGGGACGACCCTGCGGCGCAGCGAGGTGTGGCCCACCGCGGACATGCACGGGCTGCCGGTCCTGCTCGCCGGCGGGGAGGTGGGCATCCTCCAGGACTGGCAGCATGCCCGGGACCACAGCTGGTGGCGCTGGTCGGTGGAGTTCTCCAACCACACCGGCCGCCCGGATGACTGGGCGCCGCCTGGCCAGCAGATCCGGACCGGTTCCTGAGCCCGCCGCGGCCCGGCCGTGCGGCTGCCCCACCGCCCGGGCGGCCTCACAGCCCGCTGACGATCGCGAAAGCCTGCCCGAGCAGCTCGTCCAGGCCGGGCGGGGCCGGGTCGCCGCCCTTGCGCAGCTCCCGGTGCCGGATCACCGCGCTGCGCAGCGCCGCCACCGCCACCCGGGCGATGACGTCCGCCTGGAAGTCGATGGCGCCGCCGGTCCCGGCGGTGCTGCCCGCCGCGGCCTCGAGCCTGGCGGCGATCGCGTCGGCGACGGCGCTCTCCAGCCGCAGCAGCGGGCGCTGGCCTGCCTGCCGCAGGCTGGCCAGGGGCCGGCTGGCAAAGGGTGACATCGGCGCCTGGGCGGCCGCGGACGCCATCGCGTGCCGCAGCGCGGTCAGGGGCGGCTCAGCCGGCGGCCGGGCCGTGATGGCCTCCTGCAGGACCGCCAGCCATGCCCGCCACTCGCCGGCGATCAGGTCTTCCTTGCCGTCGAAGTAGCGGTAGAACGTGCGGTGCGTGACGTTCGCGGCGCTGGCGATGTCCGCGACCGTGGTCGCCTCGTAGCCGCGCTCGGCGAAGAGCCGCTTGGCCGCGGCGGTCAGCGCGGCCCTGGTGGCCTGCTTGTTCGCCTCCCGGCGCCCCATCGGCTCTGCCATCTGATCATCCTCCCACAGTTTGTCACATATGACACTTCGCAGTAACTTGTCATATATGACAGAAATTCCGCGGGGGACGGCCGCCGGAGCCGGGATGGCCGCTGTGTGCCGGCGGCCCGCGGAGGGCGGGGCCGCCAGCACACGCGCGCACCCCTAGCCCGCGGGCTCCGCCGGGTGCCTGCGGCGGCCGAAGACGAAGTAGGACAGCGGCCCGATGAAATTGATGAACGACACCCCGACCCACAGCCGCTTCGGGCCGCGGATCTCATCCCGCGGCCGGCGCCAGATGTCGACCAGCGCCGAGGCGAGCAGCGACAGCTGCACGGCACCCCCGGCCACGATCAGGCGCCGCTGGGCGGGCGGCAGATCCTGCCACCGCTGCTTCTCATTCATTGGTGCTCCCCCTGCCCCTTACGTGACGATTCGATCCTAGTCAGCGGGACCCGGCCGCATCCTGGGCGGCTCAGTATCATGAACGAGAAGACAGGGGCTGGCCGCCTCGGATAAGGGATGCCTTAATCCGCCATCGCACCAGCGGGTGGCAGCAATTACAGTCGGCCGGGACGGCACCCCCCGGCTGGAAGGTATGCACATGAGTCGCGAGCCGGAAGAGGCACTGGAAGTGCTCCGCGAGGTGTGGAGCGCCAAGGGCCAGACCACGGCGGATCTCGACGAGGCGAGCGGCCACGGCAAGTCCTGCAAGCGCATGGCCGACGTGGGTTTCGGCGACCTGGACGGCGGCGACGGCGACCTGCGGGCGGCCTGGCGGGACCGGCTGGAGCGGGAAGGCAAGCTCACGCCGGGGTCGAGCCTGCGGGACCTCGTCCTGGGGTCCGCCCGGCCCCGCCAGTAACGCCGCAACGAGCCGGACGCCGAGGAGACACGCCTCTTGGACAAGCCGCAGACCGCCGGTGAGCTGGCCGGGATCCTCCGGGAAGGCGGTTACCTCGCCGATCGCGGGCTGGCCACGGCCGTGTACGTGGCGCTGTCGCTGGACCGTCCCCTGCTGCTCGAAGGCGAGGTGGGCGTCGGCAAGACCGAGCTGGCCAAGGTGCTCGCCGCGGTGTTCGGCCGCCAGCTGATCCGGCTGCAGTGCTACGAGGGCATCGACACCAACCAGGCCCTGTACGAGTGGGACTACGCCCGGCAGATGCTGCACATCCGGGCCATGTCCGAGCACCAGCTCACCGACTCCGAGGACGTGGACAAGCTCTTCGGCCCCAAGTTCCTGCTGGAGCGGCCCCTGCTGGCGGCCATCCGGGCCGGGGACCGGGCGGTGCTGCTGATCGACGAGGTGGACCGGGCCGACGACGAGTTCGAGGCCTTCCTGCTGGAGATCCTGTCGGACTTCCAGATCAGCATCCCCGAGATCGGCACCATCAGGGCGGAGCAGCCGCCGCTGGTGATCCTCACCTCCAACCGGACCCGCGAGCTGCACGACGCCCTCAAGCGCCGCTGCCTGTACCACTGGATCGGCTATCCGTCCCCCGAGCGGGAGACGGAGATCGTGATGATCCGCGAGCCGGGCGTGTCCGGCGCGCTGGCCCGCAAGGTGGTCGCGGCCGTGCACCGGCTCCGGGAGCTGGACCTGGCCAAGCCGCCCGGGGTCGCCGAGACGATCGACTGGGCACGCACCCTGGACCTGCTGGACGGGGAGCGGTTCGACACCGAGATCGCCGCGGACACGCTGGGGTCGGTGGTCAAGGAACGCGACGACCTCGACCTGGTCCGGGACAACCTGGAAGAGATCACGTCCGGTGCCTCACCCGGCCAGCACTGAGGAGCCCGGCGGGACCGGCGGGCGCGCGGCCGCCGGTGAGCGGGTCCCGTTCACCAGCCTGCTGGTCCGGTTCTGCCGCGAGCTCCGGGTGGCCGGCCTGCCGGTGGGCACCGGTGACGTGCAGGGCTTCTGCGCCGCCGCGGCCGCGCTGGACCCGTCCGACCTGCTGGACCTGTACTGGGCCGGCCGCACCACGCTGGTGACCAGGCGGGACCAGATCCCCCCGTACGACGAGGTGTTCCGGCGGTTCTTCCTGGACGCCGCCGGCCCGGAGCAGGAGCTGCTGGTCCTCCGGGCGAGCACGGTGGCCGAGACGCAGGCCGCGCTGCAGCTGCCCGAGACCGAGCCGGGCCCGGAACGCCAGGGCGAGGAAGCGAACCTCGGCTGGATGGCGTCGGACGTGGACGCGCTCAAGCAGAAGGCGTTCGCCGCGTGCACCCCGGAGGAGCTGGCGGCCCTGCGCCGGATCATGGCCCGCATCCGGCTGACCCCGCCGCGGCGGCGGACCCGGCGCACCGCCCCCGCCTCCTCCGGCCGGGCCCCGGACATGCGCCGCACCGTCCGCGAGACCATGCGCATGCACGGCGAGCCCGCTGAGCTGTACTGGCGGCGCCGCAAGGTCCGGCTGCGGCCGCTGATCCTGATCCTGGACATCTCCGGGTCCATGGCCGACTACTCGCGCAACCTGCTGCAGTTCGCCTACTCGGCGCGGCGGGCCGCCACCCGGGTGGAGGTGTTCTGCTTCGGCACCCGGCTGACCCGGATCACCAGGGCGCTGGGGCAGAAGAACCCGGACGACGCCCTGGAGCAGGCCGCCCGGGCCGTCTTCGACTGGGAGGGCGGGACCAGGATCGGAGCGTCCCTGGACGCCTTCGTCCGGGACTGGGGCCGCCGCGGCCTGTGCCGGGGCGGGGTGGTGGTGGTCTGCTCCGACGGGCTGGACCGGGGCGACCCCGAGGTGCTCGCGACGGCGATGGAACGGCTGAGCCGGCTCAGCCACCGACTGGTGTGGATGAACCCGCACAAGGGCGCCAGCCCCGGGTTCCGGCCCAGCACGCTCGGCATGATGGTGGCCGCCCCGCACATCGACCTGATGCTGTCCGGGCACGACCTGAGCAGCCTGGAAGAGCTGGCGGCATTGCTGCCGACCCTCAACTAGGGCGGCACCCGGACGAGGGAGTGACCAGCGTGAGGTGGAGCGTAGGGATCCA
The DNA here is from genome assembly GCA_050257395.1 of Gemmatimonadota bacterium. Lineage (GTDB taxonomy): Bacteria > Actinomycetota > Actinomycetes > Streptosporangiales > Streptosporangiaceae > JAIRTY01. The sequence goes on from JBLMWU010000204.1 coordinate 10,570, forward strand.
GGCCGAGGGCGAGAAGGTGCTGACCCGCGAGGAGGTGGTCGAGCTCGCGGACGCGGTCGCGGCGAGCTCCGGCATCGCCACCGGCATCGGCACCAGCCGCTACGGCGCCCAGCTCATGGTCGAGGCGGTGACCAGGGAAGAGGCCGTGGAGAAGGCCACCGCCGAGTTCACCCGCGCGGTGGCCACGGCCGGCCTGCCCGCCTGCCCGATCGTCCGGGTCGAGGCCATCAGCGAGGACGAGGACATCCCGGAGTGATCCGGCTCGGCTCGCTGGCGGGCTACCCGTTCGAGGGGCCGCGGCTGCTCGCCGGGTGGACCCCGCCGGCCGCGGCAGCGGTCTACGCGATCCTGTGCAAGCCCGACCCGGACGCCCGGCCGGACCGCTACACCGTCATCTACGTCGGCTGCTCCGAGGACCTGTCGGCGGAGCGCTTCCCGTTCCAGCATCCGCGGGCCGCCTGCTGGGTGCGGCGGGCCGGGTCGAAGTGGAAGGTGTACATCGCCACCTACGAGGTGCCCGGCGGCGGCCGCGGGCACCGGGAGCACATCGCCGCCGAGCTCACCGCGATCTATCATCCGGGCTGCAACACCCAGCAGTACGACCGGGCGTGGAAGGACGAGTGGATCGGCGAGTATCAGGCGCCCACCACCGGACCGGTCGCCCGCCGCGGCCCCGACGGCGCACCCCGGGACTGAAGGCCCCCCGCAGCAGAAACCCGGGCCGGCAGCGTGACGTGCCGGCCCGGGTCCCGGTGCCTGACCGGGCTGGCTGTACGGCCCGCACCCGCGCAGCCAGCCCGGCGATCGTGGGTCACCCCCGCGGCACGAACCCCACCCCGTCCAGCAGCCGCGACCGGCGGGTGCCGGAAGCGGGCCGGGCGGGCTCGGGCGGCGCGGGCGGCGCCGGGGTGTAGGTGGCGCCGGTCACAATATCCTCGGCCATGCCGTACAGCAGCGGCAGCGCGCCGGCCACCACGCCGCCGGTCTCGTTGATGTGCTCGACGCCGGGGCCGATCAGCTTGGCGTGGCCCACGATCGTGCGCACGATGCCCGCGGACTCCTCGAGGTTCCCGGCGATCCGGTTGAGCAGGCTGCCGACCCAGAACAGGTAGACCGCCAGGCCCGCGATCAGCAGCACGATGTCGACGACCGTCAGGACGACCAGCGTGGTCATGACTTCACCTTCCCGAGCACCCGGCCGAGGAACAGGTGGTGCTGGAGGCCTTCGGCCAGCACCGCGTCCACGCCGTCAGCGGTCTTGGCGATCAGCGCCGTGCTGGCGGTGTTGTCCGCCGCCGCCCTGAGGGTGTCGCGGACGGCGACGACCCGCCGGTCGATGACCTTCACGAAGTAGATGAGCAGGCTGAGCAGGGCGGCGACGGCCACCACGACGACGAGGCCGCCGATGATGCCCGCCCACCACAGGGTGCGCTCGGTCGAGGTCAGCGCGAGTGCGTGCATCGTCAGCCTCCCAGCCTGGCCCGGCCGCGGGCCAGGCCCGCGACGATGACCTGGGCGTGCTCGATCGTCGTGCTGAGCGCGGCCAGCGGCGCGGTGTTATCGACCGCCTTGGTAAGCGAGTCGTTGATGACGGGTGCCTGGTTGCCGATCGAGCGGGCGAGCGCCAGGATCGGCACCACCAGCGCGACGACGACCAGCACCAGGAAGATGCCGATCCCGTAGCCCACCCACCAGCCTGTGTAGCTGGGGGAGCTCCCGGCGGCGAGGACCATGTGCATAGCGCGGCTCCTTTGCCCGTTCAGACCGATTCGCAGAAGTCGCGGACAGGCTTGAGGTTGGCGTTGACGGAAGTCAGCCGGGCCGGAACGGTGCTGGTCCGGTCCGCGACCACCGCCACGCCGCCGATGACCTGGCCGAGAGTGGCGTGGACGGCCCGCAGGTGGAAGATGACGCGCAGCAGGGCGATGGCCGCGAGCCCGAGGATCACCGCGGAGATGGCTACCGTCACCCAGGCGACTGCCGGCATGGACTGCTCCTCTCTTTCTGCTTGGCTCTTTTGGCTTGGCTTGGGGCTTAGCCGAGGAGCTTGGCGACTGAGCCGGCGTACCGGACGGCGCCGACGGTGACTTCCTTGACGACCTTGTCGGTCTCGGCCAGGGCGGCCGGGACGCCTTCCAGTTCCCCGGCGAGTGCGACCCCGCCGGCCAGGATGTCGTCGGCGGCGCCCCGGATGCGCTCCAGCGCTGCCAGCACCCGGTTGAGCAGGTAGATGACGACGGGCAGGATCACGACCAGCAGGATCGCGTTCCCGATCCACCACAGGACCATGACAGTCTCCTCAGCTTGCGACGGGGCGGTAGGGCGCGAAGAACCGGCGGAAGACCCGGGACAGGGCCATCAGCGCGGCCCGCAGGCCGACGGTGAAGCCCTGCGCCGGGGTGGCGGCCGAGACCGCCGACAGGTCCTCGCCGCGCTCGGCCCGGGTGATGCGGTCGGCGAGCGTGACGGAGAAGTCCCGCATCAGCACCGCGGAGACGTCGGAGATCATGCCCCGGCCGTACTGCGCGGCGGCGCCGGACAGCTGCAGGTCCTGGGTGACCCCGATCTTCGTGCCCGTGGCGGCGCGGGCCAGCGTCGCCGTGAGGACCATGCTGGCCTGGCCGCGGCCCTTTTCCTCGGCGCCCGCCGCGTTGACCACGATGCGCTTGCCCGCGTCGTCCCGCTCGGTGATCTCGGCGGTGCCGCCGAAGTTGAGCCGCACCGGGCCCATCCGCACGGCGACCTTGCCCCGGTACTTGTCGTCGCCGAGGTCGTCGGTCAGCTCCGCGCCGGGCAGGCAGGCGGCCACCTGCGGGATGTTGCCGAAGAACTGCCACACCTTGTCGACGGGCTGCGCCACCTCGAACTCGCTCTTGATCAGCATCGGCTGTCCTTCTTCAGATAGGCGGCTGGGTCCTTCTCGAACGCCGAGCGGCAGCCGGCGCGGCAGAAGTAGTAGGTGGTGCCTTCGTAGGTGAGCGGATGGCTGCCCGGTCCCGCGGTGACGGTCATGCCGCACACCGGGTCGATGAACTCGGCGGGCTCGGCCTGCGCCGCCTGCCGGTCCGCGCTCGTGGCCAGCTTGCCCGCGGCCCGGAGCTGCACCAGCTCGGCCAGGATGGCCACGGCGATCTCCCGGTGGGAGGTGTGGCCGAGGTCCAGGCCGGCCGGCACCCGCACCCGGCTGAGCTGCTCCGCGGGCAGGCCCTTGTCGGCGAGGTAGCCGAGCACCGCGGCGCCGCGCTTGGCCGAGCCGACCAGGCCGAGGTAGGCCGGCCGGGCGGCGACCGCCTGCTCCATGGCCTCCTCGTCGCCGTGGCCCTGGGTGGCCACCACGACCAGCGAGTGCTCGCCGGCGTCGGCCGCGGCGAACTCGGCGCCGGGCTTCTGCTGCACCCGCCAGCCGAGCGCCCGCCCGAGGTCGGCGAGCGTGTGCGCCATCGGCGAGCTGCCCACCACCACCAGATGCGGGGCGGGCACCATCGGCTCGATGTAGACCTCGAGCGCGCCCTCGCTCTGGCAGGAGATCGGCACCACCCGCATGCCGTCCGGCACCGCCCCGCCGAACTGGCCGGGGCTGCCGAGCAGCAGCAGCCGGGGGGTGCCGCTCGCGATCACCTGCCGCGCCTCGCGGATCACGGCCGGCTCCGCGCAGGCCCCGCCGATCCAGCCGCGGACCTCGCCGCCGAGCGTGATGATCGCCCGCGAGCCCTGCTGGCTGGAGGAGGGGCCTTCCCGCCAGACCACGGTGGCGAGCGCGAACGGCTCGCCGCCGCGGGCCAGCCGCCCGGCCTCTTCGAGGATGTCCAGATCACTCATTCCCGGTATCCCTGCTCAGTCGTCCGAGCGGACCGGGGGCGCACCGGAGACGTCGTGCTTCTTGGTGATCGCCTCCCACACCCGGTCCGGCAGCAGCGGCATGTCGATGTTCCGCACGCCGGTGTCCTTGATGGCGTCCATGACCGCGTTGACGAAGGCCGCTGGCCCGCCGACGGCCGCGCACTCGCCGATGCCCTTCGCGCCGATCGGGTGGTGCGGGCAGGGGGTGACGACCTCGCTGTGCAGCTCGAAGCCGGGGGTCTCCCACGCGGTCGGCAGCAGGTAGTCCATGTAGTTCGAGCCCACGCAGTTGCCGTCGGCGTCGAACGTGATGAACTGCATGTTGGCCATGGCGTAGGCCTCGGTCAGCCCGCCCATGATCTGCCCTTCGACGATCATGGGGTTGATCCGCACGCCGCAGTCATCGACCGCGACCACCTTGAGCACGTCCCACACCCCGGTCGCCGGGTCCACCTCGACCGTCGCGATGTACACGGCGAACGGCCAGGTGAGGTTCGGCGGGTCGTAGTAGGCGGTGTTCTCCAGGCCCGGCTCCATGCCGTCGGGCATGTTGCTGTACGCGGCCATCGCGCACTCCTGGATGGTCACGCCCCGGTCCGGCGCGCTGCGCACGTAGAACCGGCCCAGCTCCCACTCGATGTCCTCCTCGGACACCTCCAGCAGGTGCGCGGCGAGCTTGCGGGCCTTGGCGCGGATCTTGCGGGCCACCATCGCCACCGCGGCGCCCGCCACCGGCGTGCTCCGGGAAGCGTAGGTGCCCATGCCGAACGGCGCGGTGTCGGTGTCGCCTTCCTCAACCGTGACGTCCTCGGCGGGCAGGCCCAGCTCGTGCGCGACGATCTGCGCCCAGGTGGTCTCATGCCCCTGGCCCTGGGTCTTCGCCCCGGTCCGCAGGATCGCCTTGCCGGTCATGTGCACCTTGAGCTCGGCCGAGTCGAACATCTTGATGCCGAGGATGTCGTACTCGCGGCTGTTGCCGGCCCCGAGCGGCTCGGTCATGGTGGAGATGCCCAGCCCGAGCAGGCGCCCGTTCTTCTTCGCCTCCTCCTGCTCGCGCCGGAAGTTCTCGTAGTCAATGGCCTTGAGGCCCACCTCGAGGCACTTGGCGTACTGGCCGGAGTCGAGCAGGAACCCGAAATTGGTGCGGTGCGGGAAATCGTCGTCCCTGACCAGGTTGATCCGCCGGAACTCACCCGGGTCCATGCCGAGATCCTGGGCCGCCTGCGCGATCATCCGCTCCTGGAAGAACATCGCCTCGGTGACCCGGAACGAGCACCGGTAGGCGACCCCGCCGGGCGCTTTGTTCGTGTACATGCCGGTGGCGGTCAGATGGCCGGCCGGGATGTCGTAACAGGCGAACGCGGAGTGCAGCAGCCCGATCTTGAACTTGCTGGGCTGGGCGTCGGAGAAGAACGCGCCGTGGTCGGAGTCCACGTGCATGCGGACGCCGAGGATCCGGCCGTCCCTGCGCAGCGCCAGCTCGCCGTCCAGGTAGATGTCCCGGGCGAAGCCGGTGGAGATCAGGTTCCCGGACTTGTCCTCGATCCACTTGACCGGGCGCTCCAGCAGGATGGACGCCAGGATCGAGCAGACGTAGCCGGGGTAGACCGGCACCTTGTTGCCGAACCCGCCGCCGATGTCCGGCGAGACGATCCGGATCATGTGCTCGGGCAGCTCGGCGACCAGCGCGACGGCGGCCCGGATGATGTGCGGGGCCTGGGTGGTCATGTAGACGGTGAGCTTGCTGGTGGCCCGGTTGAAGTCGGCGATGGACCCGCAGCACTCGATCGGGGACGGGTGCGAGCGGGGGTAGTGCAGCTTCAGCCGGGACACCGTGTCCGCCTCGGCGAACGCGCGCTCGGTGGCCGCGGCGTCGCCGACCTCCCAGTTGAAGATGAGGTTGCCGGGCTGGTTCTCCTTGTCGTCCCGGATGACCGGCGCGCCGGGGGCGGCGGCCTGCTGCGGGTTGACGATCGCCGGCAGCGGCTCGTACTCGACGACGATCGCCTCGCACGCGTCCTTGGCGATGTACGGGTCGTCGGCGATCACGCAGGCGACCTCCTGGCCCTGGAAGCGCACCTTGTCGGTGGCCAGCACGGCCTGGGTGTCGTAGGAGAGGGTCGGCATCCACGCGAGGTTGCGGGTGGCCATCATCTCGCCGGTGAGCACCAGGTGGACGCCGGGAATCTCCCACGCCCTGCTGGTGTCGATCGATTTGATGCGGGCGTGCGCCAGCGGGCTGCGCAGGATCTCCATGTGCAGCATGCCGGGCAGCACGATGTCGTCGGTGTAGTTGCCCTTGCCGCGGATGAAGCGGTTGTCCTCGACGCGCTTGCGGCTCGCGCCGAGTCCGCCGATCTTGATCTCGTCCAGTGCCTGTGTCACGTCAGGTCTCCCTCTTCCTCAGCCCGCCGAACCGGTGGCGCCGGCCGCCCCGGTGGCGCCGGTGGCGCCCCCCGGATCGGCGGACTCGGCCCCGGCCCCGGTACCGGCGTCCGCCGCGGCCGCGTCCTCACCGCGTAGCTTGGCGGCCGCCCACAGCACCGACTTGACGATGTTCTGGTAGCCCGTGCACCGGCACAGGTTGCCGGACAGCGCCCAGCGCACGTCTTCCTCGGTGGGGTCGGTGTTCTCGTCGAGGAGTGCCTTGGCGGCCAGCATCATCCCGGGCGTGCAGAACCCGCACTGCAGGCCGTGCTCCTGCTTGAAGCCCTCCTGCAGCGGGTGCAGCTCGCTGGCGGTGGCCAGGCCCTCGACCGTGGTGACCTCCCTGCCGTCCACCTGGACGGCGAGCATGGTGCAGGACTTGATCGCCTTGCCGTCCACCAGCACCGTGCAGGCGCCGCAGTTGGTGGTGTCGCAGCCCATGTGGGTGCCGGTCAGGCCGGCGCCGCGGCGGATGAGGTGCGCCAGCAGCAGCCGCGGCTCGATCTCGGCGACCTTCCTGACGCCGTTGATCGTGAACCTGATCCGGCGCATCGGCACATCGCCGGCCGCCTGGTCGGAGAGATCGTCGTACACGCTCGTCATCTCAGGCTGCCCTTTCCGCCACGCCGTCGACGCGGGACAGGATGCGCACCACGAACGTGCGCACCATGTGCCGCTTGTACTCCGCGCTGCCGCGGTGGTCGGTCCGCGGCCTGGCTGCTTCGGCCGCCAGCCCGGCGGCCTGCTCGATGACCTCGGGGGTCAGTGCCTTGCCGGTGAGCGCCGCGGCCGCCTCGGTGGCATCGATGGTCGACCCGCCGACCCCGGTCAGGGCGATGCCCGCCCTGGTCACGGTGCCGCCGGAGGTCTCGATCGCGACCGCCGTCCCGACGGTGGCGAAGTCCCCGACCCGGCGCTCGAGCTTGAGGTAGCCGCCGGCCCTGGTGCCCTGGGCCGCCGGGATGACCGCTTCCACGGCGATCTCGTCCGGCGCCAGCACGGTCTCGAACGGGCCGGTGACGAAGCTGGCCACCGGGATGGCGCGCCGGCCGTCCGGCCCCTGCGCGATCACCGAGCCGCCCAGCGCCGTCACCACCGACGCCCAGTCACCCTGCGGGTCGGCGTGGCAGAGCGACCCGACCAGGGTGCCGCGGTTGCGCACGAGCGGGTCGGCGATCAGCGGGGCGGCCGCCGCCATCGTGGGCTGGCCGCCCTTGAGCAGGTCTGAGTGCTCCAGGTCGGCGTGCCGGCACAGGGCCCCGATCCGGAGCGTGCCGTCCGCGTCGGCCTTGTGGTAGGCGAGTCCGGGGACGTTGTTGATATCGACGATCAGCTCCGGCGACGCGAAGCGCAGTTTCATCAGCGGGACCAGGCTCTGGCCCCCGGCGAGCACCTTGGCCTGGTCCCCGGCGGCGGCAGCGCCGCTCAGCAGGCCGATCGCCTCGCTGAGGGTGTGCGGAGCCTCATAGCGGAACCGCGACGGATACATGGATCCTCCAGTGTCCTTCTTTGGACGTTACCGCAGGTCAGGGTGTTAGTCCCGGTCCTGGGACCCGGCTGGGGGCTGCGGGCGCTGCTGCGCCGCCTCGGTGTCAGCGACGGCCACCGGCAGGGACTCCTCGGTGGGGTCCGGCCGCGGCTCCTGATGCGGCGGCCAGGGCCCGGGTACGGGCTGGCCTGCCACCTTGAGATAGTCCATGAGTTCGGGCCAGGCCCACACGGTCGGGCTCTTCCCGGTCTTCGGCGCGTGTTCGACCAGCTCGTACAGGCGCGGGTTGCCCCGGCTATGCCCGTCGGACTCGATCCGCATGGCCACACTCCTACCCGCGACGGCCCGCTGGCGCCGTCACCTCGCTGGAAACCCCGATAATCCGCTGGCCGGCACCGGGTCGCAACCGGCGAATAAGTGCTTGCTTAAACCGCCACGGTACGGCGCTGGGCAACTCTAAATGGTGACATATCCGGTTTGGCAGTCTAGGCGACACTCGCGGCCCAGGCGCATGCCGGAGCCGGCCCTCAGATCATTCCCGGAGCGGGCCCCAGATCATCCCCCGGAGCGGGCCTCGCGGCGCTGCAGGTAAGGCAGGTACAGCCGGGTCCAGGCGATCAGCAGCACGAAGGTGGCCAGCAGGATCACCGTGGAGGCGGCCGCGCCGGTGCTCACCGGGACGATGCTGATCACCACCAGGCGGACCACCGCGTCGGCCAGCAGCCCGGCGCCCCAGACCCCGGTCATCAGGCGCTGGCGTGACCGGAACCCGGGCGAGGAGTCCCAGCCGACTGTTTGCGCGCCGCACGTAATGCGGGCTCAGCTCCAGATCGTCACGTACACGGGAGGCCGGAAGCGGGACGGCGGGACGCCCGCGGTCGGCGCCCGCATCAGATGCATGGCCTCGGGGGTGCCGAGGAAGCGGCGCAGCGCGTTCGCGGCCGTGCTCCGGTGCTGGCGCTCCAGCAGGGTGACGTGCCAGCAGGCGTCCACCGGCGTGCCGGGCAGCTCCACCAGCGACAGCTCGCCCCGCCGGAGCTGGTGGCTGACCAGGTGCTCCACGGCCGGGGCCACCCCGGCCCCGTCGGCGGCGGCAGCCCAGGCGGCTGTCTGGTTGGGGAACACCCCGATCTGCTCGTCGGGGACGCCCAGCCTGGCCAGCAGCTGCCCGGTGTCGGTGCCCGGGTCGGTGCCGGACGGGTCCACCAGCCACCGCCAGTGCCGGGGGCTGCCGCGCAGCCGGGACTGCCCGGCGGTGACCACGACCAGCCGGTACCGGAAGATCGGCTCGCTCACCACGCCGAGCGCCGGGTCGGCCGCCACGGCCGCGCCGATGCCCACGTCAGCGAGCCGGTTGGCGACCAGCACGCCCATCTCCCCGGTGGCCGCCACCCCGGAGGACCACTCGACCGGGCCCGGGTAGCGGGCGGTGAAGGCCTCCAGCAGCGGGCTGACCACGAACTCGGCTATCGCGGCGGAGGCGACCACCCGCAGCTGCTCCGGGGCGCCCTGGGCGGCCCGGACCGCGGCGTGGGCTTCGGCGCCGAGCAGGACGATCTGGGAGGCGGTGGCCAGCAGCCGGGAGCCGCCGGCGGTGAGCCGCATCCCGGTGGGGCCGCGGGTCACCAGCTGGTCGCCGAGGTGCTGCCGCAGCGCCGCCAGCGCCTGGGACACGGCCGGTTCGCTGACCCCGAGCGCGCTGGCGGCCGCGGTCACCGATCCCAGCCGTGCGACCAGCACGAACGCGTTCAGCTGCGTGAGCGTCACTAGATCACCGCGGTCCAGATCGCCGGCGGGTGTGCATATTACGCGGAGAGTAGCCGCTGGCTGGCCAGCTAGGCCAGGGGCGGCCAGGCGGCGCCTTCCCGGCGGATCCGGGCAGAACGCGATATAACACCCTGCCTCAGGGCCGGAGTTTCTCCCGGAGGAACGCGCCGGCCTGGCCGGTCGCCGCGGCCGCCTCCGGGGTGCCGGCCATGCCCGGGTAGACGTGCGGCAGCCCTTCCCCCAGCTCCAGGGTGACGTCCACCCCGGCCGCGGCGGCCGCCTTGGCCAGCTCCTCCGAGTCGCTGAGCAGCAGCTCGGCCGTGCCGGCCTGGATCAGCAGCGGCGGGAGGCCCGCCAGCCGGCCGAACAGCGGCGACGCCAGCGGAGTGCGGGGGTCGGCGCCGGCCAGGTACACCGCGGCCAGCTGGCGCAGCATGTCCGGGCTGAAGAGCGGATCCTCGCCGTCGCGTTCCCGGATCGAGGCGCCGGAGCAGCTCAGGTCGGTCCACGGCGACATCAGCACCGCGGCCGCTGGCACGTCGTCCCCGCTGCCGGCCAGCGCGGCCATCATGGCCACCGCCAGGCCGCCGCCGGCCGAGTCGCCCGCCACCGCGACCGCCTGCGCAGGGAAGCCCTGCGCGGTGCGCAGCCAGCGCCAGGCGGCCAGCGCATCGGCGGCCGCCGCCGGGAACGGGTGCTCCGGAGCGAGCCGGTACTCAGGGAACAGGACCCGGGCGCCGCTGGCCCGGCCCAGCCGCGCCGCGAGATCTGCGTGGCTGCGCAGGGACCCGATCTGGTATCCCCCGCCGTGCAGGTACATCAGCACCCGGCCGCCGGCGGCGCCGGGCGCGGCGAGCCAGTGGGCCGGTACCCCGCCGGCGTCCACCGCGGTCACGGTCACGTCGTCCGGCAGCGGGTACAGCTCACTCCTGGCGTCGAAGTCCGCGCGGGTCTGCGCCAGGGTCGGCGGGGGCTGGCCCGCCGCCGCCTCCCGCATGGCGCGGATGGCGGAGATCCGTTCCTGCATTGCCGGACTCGGCATCTGCTCACCCCTCAGGCTGGCCGTGCGCCACGTGCGAGGGGGTCAACAGCCGGCCGGCGCGCCGGATTCCTCAGCGGATCCAGCGGGCACCGGGGGGTGGACGGCCGGGCCAGCCGGCCCTGATCCGCCCCCCGGCCAGGTCAGGCCGGATCGTACACTGCACGGACACGGGGGTCTGGCCCCACCAGCCCCTGGAGGAGGCCGCATGCAGGTTCCGGCGCACGTCGAATACGAGAAGGCGGCCAGCGTGGACGACGCGCTGGCGCTGCTCGCCAGGTTCGGCCCGGAAGCGCGGATCCTGGCGGGCGGGCACAGCCTGATCCCGATGATGAAACTGCGGCTGGCGCAGCCCGAGGTCCTGATCGACATCAACGGCCTGGCCGAGCTCTCCTATGTCGAGCTGGCTGGCGGCGAGCTGCGGATCGGCGCGCTCACCCGGCACGCGCAGCTGCTGGAGTCCGCGGTGGCCGGGGAGCACTTCGCGATCCTGCACGACGCCGAGCGGGTGATCGCCGACCCGATCGTGCGCAACTGGGGCACCATCGGCGGCTCCCTGTGCCAGGCGGACCCGTCCGAGGACCTGTCGGCCACGTTCGCCGCGCTGCGGGCGACCATGGTGATCCAGCGTCCCGGGGGCACCCGCACGGTGCCGGCGCGGGAGTTCCACACCGGGCCGTACGAGACGGTGGTCGGCCCCGGCGAGATGCTCACCGCGATCCGGGTCGAGGTCCGGCCCGGCTGCGGCAGCGCCTATGAGAAGGTGGGCCGCCGGGTCGGCGACTGGCCGGTCGGCGCCGCGGGCGCGGCCGTGTGGCTGGACGGCGGCACCATCGCCGAGGCCGGGATCGGCCTGAGCGCGGTGGGCGCCCGGCACTTCGTGGCCGAGGAGGCCGAGGACTTCCTGCGCGGCGCCCCGGCCACCGAGGCGAGCTTTGCCCGGGCCGGCGAGCTCGCCGCCGGGCACTGCCGGCCCGTCTCCGACCAGCGCGGCCCGGCCGAGTACAAGCGGCACCTCGCCAGCGAACTCACCATCCGGGCGCTGCGCAAGGCCGTGGCGCGGGCCCGCGGCCAGGCCGGCTGACATGCAGATCACCGTCATCGTCAACGGCGCCGCGCACACCCGGGTGATCGAGCCGCGGCTGCTGCTCATCCACTTCCTGCGCGACGACCTGGGCCTGACCGGCTCGCACTGGGGCTGTGACACCTCCAACTGCGGGACCTGCGTGGTGTGGCTGGACGAGACCCCGGTGAAGTCCTGCACGGTGCTGGCCGCGATGGCGGACGGCCGCCGGGTGCGGACTGTGGAAGGGCTGTCGGCCGGGCGCCGGCTCGACCCGGTGCAGCTGGGGTTCAGCGAGTGCCACGGGCTGCAGTGCGGCTTCTGCACCCCGGGGATGATGATGACGGCCCGCTGGCTGCTCGACCGCAACCCCGATCCCACCGAGGCGGAGATCCGCGAGGCGATCTCCGGCCAGCTCTGCCGGTGCACCGGCTATGAGAACATCGTCCGCTCGGTGCAATGGGCCGCCAGCTACGAGCGGCAGCAGGGGGCCCCGTGACCGGGCCGGAAGCGGGCGACGGCCAGCACAGCGCATATGGTCCCGTGCGGCGGAAAGAGGATGCCCGGTTCATCCGGGGCCAGGGCACCTATGTGGACGACATCCAGCTCAGGGGCATGCTGTACGGGGCGATCCTGCGCAGCCCGTACGCGCACGCCCGGATCGTGTCGGTGGACGCCTCGGCCGCCGAGGCGCACCCGAGGGTGACTGCCGTGATCACCGGCGAGACCCTGCATGCCCGCGGCCTGGCCTGGATGCCGACCCTGTCCGGGGACGTGCAGGCGGTGCTGGCCACCGACAAGGTGCGGTTCCAGGGCCAGGAGATCGCGTTCGTGGTGGCCGAGGACCGGTACGCGGCCCGGGACGCGCTGGAGCTGATCATCGTCGAGTACGAGCCGCTGCCCCCGGTGGTGGACGCCCGGCGGGCGCTGGCGCCGGACGCCCCGCTGATCCGCGACGACATCGCGGGCAAGACCGGCAACCACATCTTCGACTGGGAGGCCGGCGACCGGGCCCGCACCGACGAGGTGTTCGCCGCCGCCGACGTGGTCGTCAGCCGGGACCTGCTCTACCCGCGCAGCCACCCGGCGCCGCTGGAGACCTGCGGCTGCGTCGCCGACTACAGCCCGGTCACCGGGCACCTGGACATGTGGTGCAACACCCAGGCGCCGCACGCCCACCGGACCATGTACGCGCTGGTGGCGGGGCTGCCCGAGCACAAGATCCGGGTGATCTCCCCGGACATCGGCGGCGGCTTCGGCAACAAGGTCCCGCTGTACCCCGGCTACCTGTGCGCCGTGGTGGCCTCCATGGTGACCGGCCAGCCGGTGAAGTGGATGGAGGACCGGTCCGAGAACCTGATGAGCACCTCGTTCGCCCGCGACTACCACATGCACGGCCAGATCGCGGCCACCCGGGACGGGCGCATCCTCGGCCTGCGGGCGAAGGTGCTGGCCGACCACGGCGCGTTCAACGGCACCGCGCAGCCGACCAGGTTCCCGGCCGGCTTCTTCGGGGTGTTCACCGGCTCCTACGACGTGCGGGCCGCCCACTGCGAGGTCACCGGCGTGTACACCAACAAGGCGCCGGGCGGGGTCGCGTACGCCTGCTCGTTCCGCGTCACCGAAGCCGTCTACCTGGTGGAACGGCTGGTGGACGCGCTCGCCGCGGAACTCGGGGCCGACCCGGCCGAGCTGCGGATGAAGAACCTGCTGCAGCCCCACCAGTTCCCGCACACCACCCCCACCGGCTGGCAGTACGACTCCGGCGACTACGCCCGCACCCTGCGCCACCTGCTGGACCTGGCCGGGTACGGCGAGCTGCGGCAGGAGCAGGCGGAGCGGCGGGCCCGCGGCGAGTACATGGGCATCGGGCTGAGCTTCTTCACCGAGGCGGTCGGGGCCGGCCCGCGCAAGCAGATGGACATCCTCGGCCTGGGCATGGCCGACGGCGCAGACCTGCGGATCCACCCCACCGGCAAAGCGGTGCTGAGCGTGTCCTGCCAGACCCAGGGGCAGGGCCACGAGACCACGTTCGCGCAGATCGTGGCCGAGGAACTGGGCATCGGGCCGGCCGACGTGGAGGTCGTGCACGGCGACACCGACCGGACCCCGTTCGGGCTGGGCACCTACGGCTCCCGGTCCACGCCGGTGTCCGGGGCGGCCGCCGCGGTGGCCGCCCGCAAGGTCCGCGAGCGGGCCCGGACGGTGGCCGCCGCCATGCTGGAAGCGTCCGCTGCCGACCTGGAATGGTCAGCCGGCCGCTGGCAGGTCCGCGGCGACCCCGAGCGCGGCAAGACGATCGCGGAGATCGCCATGGCCGCGCACTCGTCGCTGGAACTGCCGGACGGGGTGGAGGCGCACCTGGACGCCGCCACCGTGTACGACCCGCCCAACCTCACCTTCCCGTTCGGCGCCTACCTGTGCGTGGTGGACGTGGACGCGGGCACCGGCGAGGTGGCGGTGCGCCGGTTCGTCGCGGTGGACGACTGCGGGGTGCGGATCAACCCCATGATCGTGGAAGGCCAGATCCACCGCGGCCTCGCCGACGGGCTGGCCATGGCCCTCATGCAGGTCATCACGTTCGATGAAGAGGGCAACTGCCTGGGCGGTTCGTTCATGGACTATCTACTCCCCACCGCTGTGGAATGCCCGGCCTGGGAACTGGGCATGACCGTCACCCCCTCCCCCCACCACCCGATCGGCGCCAAGGGCATCGGCGAATCCGCCACGGTCGGCTCCCCGCCCGCCCTGGTCAACGCGGTCATCGACGCGCTGCGCCCGCTCGGCGTCAGCCACCTCGACATGCCCATGACACCGGCCAACGTCTGGTCCGCGATCCAGGGCCGGCATCTGCGCACGGACCTGGCATTTTCCTGAACGGAGTACCGATGGGCACAGCTCGCGGCCGCTGCGCGATGATCGTTGCCATGACGCAACCAACGCGGCGGCTGAAGCATGATGGACTCATGCGGACCAACCCCGCGCGAGCCGCCGGACTGGAGTGCCACCGGGCATGACCACACCTTTCGACTCAGACCAGCTCGCGGAGCGGCTGCCCGACGTGGCCGCGCTGCGGCGGGCCCTGGACGCCACCGACTACCTGGCCGACGAGCCGCTGGCCACGGCGCTGTTCCTGGCGGCCCGGATGGGCCAGCCGATCCTGCTGGAGGGCGAGCCGGGCGTCGGCAAGACCGAGGCGGCCAAGGCCCTGGCCACCGCGCTGGACACGACGCTGGTGCGGCTGCAGTGCTACGAGGGCCTGACCTCGGCCGAAGCGCTGTACGAGTGGAACTATCCGCGCCAGCTGCTGGCCATCCGGCTGGCCGAGGCCCGCGGCGAGACGCTGCGGGACTCCGACCTGTTCAGCGACGAGTACCTGCTGGCCCGGCCGCTGCTGGCAGCGCTGGAGCACCCCGGGCCGCAGCCCGCGGTGCTGCTGATCGACGAGGTGGACCGGGGCGACGACGAGTTCGAGGCGTTCCTGTTCGAGCTGCTCGCCGAGGCCGCGGTGACCATCCCGGAGCTGGGCACCCGGCGGGCCGCGTACCCGCCGGTGACCATCCTGACCTCCAACCGCACCCGCGACCTGCACGACGCGCTCAAACGGCGCTGCCTGTACCACTGGATCGAGTACCCCGACGACGAGCGGGTGGCGTCGATCATCCGCCGCCGGGTGCCCGGCGTCGGCGACGTGCTGGCCGGCCAGGTGGCCCGGGGCGTGGCCCGGCTGCGCGACCTGGACCTGGCCAAGCCGCCCGGGGTGGCCGAGGCGATCAGCTGGGCCGAGTCGCTCCAGCTGATGGGCGCCGGCGAGCTGGACGAGGCCGCCGCGGTGCAGACCGCCGGGGCGGTGATCAAATACTCCGAGGACCTGCAGGCGGTCCGGGTCGCCGGGTTCACCGGCGCGCGTGATCATGGCTGACACCGGCGACTTCGCGCTCACCGCGGCGCAGCTGGGCGCGGCGCTGCGGCGGGCGGGCGTGCCCGCCGACCCCGGCCGGTGCGAGCGGTTCGCCCGGGCGGTCACCCTGGCCCGGCCCGCCACCCTGCACGAGCTGTACCTGTGCGCCGTCCCCACGCTGACCTCGCGCCAGGACCAGCTGCCCACCCTGGAGAACGTGTTCCGCGCCATGTTCGGGGCGGGGATCACCCCGCCTGACGGCGGCGAGGACGCCACCGCCGCCCCCGGCGGCAACAGCCAGCCCGCGGAGCCAGCCACCGACCTGCTCGCCCAGGCCGCCCGGGCCGCCCAGGAGCACGCCGCCCAGGCGGGCGGCCAGGAGGTCCAGCTGCCCGGCGCCGACCTGGAATGGCAGGAAGCCCAGTCGCTGCCCGCCGGGGAAGAGGGTGAGGAGCCGCCGGACGGCGAGGACACCATGGTGGCGCGGCCGTCGCTGGCCAGCGCCGCCGAGCGGCTGGCCGGCAAGGACTTCGCCGAGCTCACCCCGGCCGAGCTGCTGCTGCTGGAAGGGCTCATGCGCAAGCTCACCCTGTCGGTGCCGCACCGCCGGTCCCGCCGCCACCGGCGCACCGCCCACGGCCGCCGCACCGACCTGCGCTCCACCCTGCGCCAGGCCCGGCGCACCGGCGGCCACCCGGTCCGGCTGGCCCGCCGTGCCCCGCTGATGGAGCCCCGCCGGCTGATCGTGCTGTGCGACATCTCCGGGTCCATGGAGCCCTACGCGCGGGCCATGCTGCAGCTGCTGTACTGCGCCGCTGGCGGGGTGCAGGCGGAGGTGTTCACCTTCGCCACCCGGCTGACCCGGGTCACCGGGGCGCTCGCACAGGCCAGGCCGGTGCTGGCGCTGCAGCAGGCCGGGCACGCCGCCCCCGACTGGCTGGGCGGCACCAGGATCGGCGACTCGGTCAAGGAGTTCAACGACCGCTACGGCCGCCGCGGCATGGCCCGCGGCGCGGTGGTGGTGATCATCTCCGACGGCTGGGACACCGGCGACCCGGAGGTGCTGCGCCGGGAGATGGAACGGCTGTCCCGGGTGGCGCACCGGATCGTCTGGGTGAACCCGCGCACCGCCAGCGCCGAGTACCAGCCGCTGGTCGGCGGGATGGCGGCCGCCTGGCCGTACTGCGACGCGGTGGTGAGCGCGCATACCGTGCACGCCCTGGAGGAGCTGGCCGAGGCGCTAGCGCACCCCGGGCAGCGCCGGCCCACCCACCGGGACGGGATCAGGTCCGCCGCCCCGGTCACCCGGCCGGAGACGGCGGGGCAGGGTGCCGCCGCCGGTGACGTACCCGCCGGCGGTGAGGGGCCGCCGCCGCGGCAGGGAGGCGGGCCCACCCAGCGGCCGATCCGGCTGCTGTCCACCACCTGGCCGTCCCGCCCGGGCAGCTGACCCGGGCCGGCCGCCGCCCGGCTGCGTGCGGTGTGCCTGCGGGCCGGGTGCCTGCGCGCCGCGGGCGTGGCGGCCGGGGCGGCGGGCCATCAGCCAGCCCGGCACCCCGAGCACCAGGGCGGGCATCCCGACCGCGAAGACCGCCCGGAGCACCCCCAGCTCGTGCAGGGTGAACGGGTACACCTCGCTGGTGAACCGCGCGGCGTACAGGAGCACCGCCCCGGTGAGCGTGGCCCACGGCAGCCGCCACCGGGTCACCACCAGGTCCACCAGGACGGTGCCGAGCAGCGCGCCGGAGGTGTAGTAGGAGTAGACGCCCGGGTCGAGCAGGATCCGCGCGGACACCGCCAGCAGGATCACCGCGGGCCAGCGGCGCCGCCACACCGCCAGGCAGCCGCCGGCGGCCCCGAGGGCGAGCTGGGCCGGCCGGTCCCACCAGGGCGTGCGGGCCGCGTTCACCCCCAGCACCCGCAGCGCGGAGGAGTGGTCGTTGGGGATGGTGAACTGCGCCGCGAGCACGCTGCGCGGGTCCGCCAGCAGGAACGGCAGCCAGGCGGCGGCGACTCCGCCGGCGAACGTGCCGAGCGCTGCCCACCGCCGCTCGCGCGGCAGCGCCAGCAGCATCGGCACGAACGCGGCCGCCCACGGCTTGGCGCCGGCGGCCGCCGCCAGTGCCAGCCCCGCCAGCACCGGCCGGCGGCGGGCCACGGCGTGGGCGGCGGCCACCGAGAAGCTGAGCGCCAGCAGGTCGTCCAGGTGCGCGAAATGGGTGGTGACCTCGGTCCACACCGGCAGGAACACCAGCCCGGCCGCGACCAGCCGGGTCCGCCGACGGCCCGCCGCGGGGGCGAGCCGCCACACCGCGGCCAGCAGCGGCGGGCCGGTCGCCGACATGGCCGCGATCGCGGCTATCCGGCTCGGCCACGGACCCAGCGCCTCCAGCGCGCCAGACACGGTCAGCGTCAGCGGGCCGATCTGCAGCTGCGGGTGCGCCGCGTACAGGTGCAGCCCGCCGCCCGGCGCGCCGGACAGCAGCAGCCGCCCGCCCGCGGCGAAGAAGTGCCACGACTGGCCCGCGCCGTGCAGGTGCCAGGCAGCCCAGGCAGCCGACCACGGCCACAGGATGAGCCACGGCCACCACGACCGCCAGCGCACCTGCGCGGGCGCGGTCCCGGGATCCGGGGCATTGGCCGGGGCAGGGCGGGCCAGGGTGGTGGGTGCCGGCCCGATCGAGGGCGGTGCCGTCACCGCCCGGACACTCCGCCTCCGGGGGCAGCTGGGGACCAGCAGCGGGCACTCATCACGGCGCCCAGTATCGCGACGGAAAATGAGAATCCGCCCGAAACCGGGCATCCCTTGGCAAACCCATAAGGGTTTGTTAATGACTTCTGACCAGCGCGTGCCCGGGGCGGGCAGCGGGCGGGGCGCGGAAATCCTCTTGCGCGGGAGCGGGCCGCCCGGGCTACTGTCACGCCTGACCAGAATGATGCGGCTGGGGGCCTGCAGGTGGGGCACATCGATGTTGCGCACGTGAGCTTCGGCCTGCCCGACGGCAGGCAGTTGCTCGACGACGCCTCGTTCCGGGTCGGTGAGGGCGTCACCGCCGCCCTGGTCGGGCCGAACGGGGCGGGAAAGACCACCCTGCTGCGCCTGGTCGCCGGGGACCTGGCCGCACCGGCCGGCACCGTCGCCGTCAGCGGCGGCCTCGGCGTCATGCGGCAGTTCGTGGGCGCCATCCGGGACGCCGCCGCGCCGTCCGCCGGGGACATCACCGGTGAGTCCGGCGTGCGGGACCTGCTGATCTCTGTGGCGCCGCCGCGCGTGCGGGCGGCCGGGCAGCGGCTGGACGCGGCCGAGCTCGCCATGATGGAGACCGACGACGAGCCCACCCAGCTCCGGTACGCCGCGGCGCTGGCGGAGTGGGGCGACGCGGGCGGCTACGAGGCCGAGGTGCTGTGGGACGCCTGCTGCATGGCGGCCCTGGGGGTGGGCTACGACCGCTGCCGGTGGCGGGAGCTGCGCACCCTGTCCGGCGGCGAGCAGAAACGGCTGGTGCTGGAGGCGCTGCTGCGCGGGCCCGACGAGGTGCTGCTGCTCGACGAGCCGGACAACTACCTGGACGTGCCGTCCAAACGCTGGCTGGAAGAGCAGCTCGCGGCCACCCCCAAGACCGTGCTGCTGGTCAGCCACGACCGGGAGCTGCTGGCCAACTGCGCGCAGCGGATCATCACCGTGGAGGACGGCAGCGTCTGGGTGCACGGCGGCGGGTTCGCCAGCTACCAGCAGGCCCGGCGGGACCGGCACGAGCGCCTCGACGAGCTGCGCCGCCGGTGGGACGAGGAGCACGGGAAGCTCAAGCAGCTGGTCCGGACCTTCCGCCAGAAGGCGTCCTACAACTCCGACATGGCCTCCCGGCTGCAGGCGGCGATGACCCGGCTGCGGCGGTTCGAGGACGCCGGGCCGCCCGAACTGCCGCCGCGTGAGCAGGACGTCCGGATGCGGCTGCGCGGCGG
>JBLMWU010000205.1:0-16798 GCA_050257395.1 Gemmatimonadota bacterium
ATGGACATCAAGGCGGAGGAGGAGGGCATAGCGGAGCTATGCGTGACGACGACAACGCCGCGGGACGCCCGTCCGGGCGACGCGCAGCAGGCCGAAGATCGGCAGGACATGGCCTGGGTGAACGAAGAGACGGAGGCTGGTGTGCCTGAGACAGCCGACCCGGCGCAGGACGGGCCCGACGGGACCGGGCCCGGCGCGACCGGGCCCGCCGTGGGCGTGATCGGGCTCGGCACCATGGGCGGGGCCATGGCCCGGCACCTGCTGGCAGCCGGGTACCGGGTCACCGGGCGGGACGTGAGCGAGCCGTGCGTGGGCGCCTTCACGGCCGCGGGCGGTGCCGCCGCGCCGTCCCCGGCCGCGGTGGCGGCCGTCGCTGACCTGGTCATCCTGTCCCTGCCCTCGGTCGCGTCGTTCGCCGACGTGGTGAGCGGGCCGGACGGGCTGGTGGCGGCGGCCCGCCCGGGGCTGACCGTGATCGAGATGAGCACGCTCCCGCTGGACGTGAAGGAGCAGGCCGCCGCGGCGCTCGCGGAACGCGGCGCGGTGCTGCTCGACTGCCCGGTCAGCGGGACCGGGGCGCAGATCGTCACCAAGGACATCGCCGTCTACACCAGCGGGGATCCGGCCGCGGTGGCACGGGCCGAGCCGGTGCTGGCCGCGTTCTCCCGGGCCCGCCTGCACGTGGGCGCGTTCGGGAACGGCACCAAGCTCAAGCTCGTCGCCAACCTGCTGGTGGCGGTGCACAACGTGGCCGCGGCCGAGGCGCTGCTGCTGGCCGGGCGGGCCGGGCTGGACCTGCGGGCCGCCCTGGCGGCCCTCACCTCGGGCGCGGGCACGTCCCGGATGCTGGAGGTGCGCGGGCCGCTGATGATCGAGGGCGAGTTCGGCGCGGCCATGCGGGTGCAGACCTTCCAGAAGGACCTGGACATCATCGGCGACTTCGCCCGCCAGCTCGGCTGCCCCACCCCGCTGCTGTCCGTGGCCGCCCAGCTGAACCTGGCCGCGCTCGCCCAGGGCCACGCCAATGAGGACACCGCCAGCGTGTTCGCCGTGCTCCAGCAGCTCGCCGGCGGCCCTGATGCAGCGGGTCCGGCGGGCTGAAGCGGCCTCATGATCGCGCACTATGATGAATGACGCCGGTCCGGCAGCCGGGACCGGGCATGATTTGCGGCCCGGTGAGCGTTAACGCGCATGATTGCCGGAGACCGGCGGGAGGGGAGCGCTGACGTGGGCGACGGGAAGTCCGGGAGCAGGCGGCGGGCGGTGGGGACCCGCGACCGCGTCATGTCCCACCTGGTGACGGCAGGAGAGATCAGGGACCCCAGCGGGATGGCCAGCACCGTGCTTGCCGTAGCGGTCGGCTACCCGGGCTCCAGCGTGGCGTTCGCGCAGCTGCTGTCCGGCATGGAACGGGCGGGCCTGATCGAGCGGGAGATCCGGGGCAAGCGCACGTACCGGATCGGCGCCGCCCCGGCGGCCGGCCGGAAGCTGGCCGCCCAGCAGGCGGGCCGGGAGCGGGCCCCGGGCCGCTCCGCCGCCGGGCACGCGGTGCCGGCCCGGCGTGGCGGGCGGGGCCAGGCAGCCGCTGGCCTGGTGATGCCCGCCGGGACGGGGGAACTCGACTATGACGAGCTGGCCCGGCGGCTGCTTATCCAGGTGGTGCAGCGGCTGACGGGCGCGCCGGCCGGCCCGGCCGGGGCGGAGCCCGGGGAGCACGATGCCGCCCTCCAGCAGACCGTGGCCAGCCTGGAGCAGAAGCTGGCCAGCGTGGAGTCCAGGCAGCAGCGGCTGACCGCGGAGAACGCCCAGCTGCGCGCTCAGCTGCGGGAGGCACAGGAGAGCCTCGCCCAGGCGCAGGAGCGCGCCGGGGCAAGCCAGCTCGACACCGCCGAGGTGCTGCTGCTGGAACGGCTGCTGTCACCCCTGCGCGAGCAGCACGGCAACCAGGAAGCCGGTGCGAGCTGACTTTCTGGCCCTCGCTTGCCTCCGGGCCGCTCGAGCCCGCCGTCTTCCCTCCTCGCTCCGGCTCCTTCGCCGCCTCGCTCGTCAGTCCAGACGGCGGCGCGGCCCTTTGGCTCGCTCCGGCCTGGGCGCACCGCGCCCCTTGAGGCTGCGGCTGGCTGCCTGGCGGAGCCCAATGATAATGTCCAATCATCTTGCGTGAGGTTCCTGATAGCGGGCCGGGAGGGGCACTGGTGGATTCGCAGCGGCTTGGGTGGGGGATCGTCGGGCTCGGCCGGATCGCGTCGTCGCAGATCGCGCCGGCCATCACCGCCAGCGGCAACAGCACGCTGATCAGTGTGGCCAGCCGGGACCAGACGCGGGCGGAGGAGTTCGCCGCGGCTCACGGCGCCGCCCGGGCCGTCGACGACTACGGCAAGCTGCTCGCCGACCCCGACGTGACGGCCGTGTACATCGCCACACCCAACGCGCTGCACGCGGACCAGGTGACCGCCGCCGCCAGGGCCGGCAAGCACGTGCTGTGCGACAAGCCGCTGGCGACCACGCCCGGCGACGCCGAGCGCTGCATCAGCGAGTGCCGGGCGGCGGGCGTGCGGCTGGGCATCACCTTCCAGACCCGCAACCACGACGGGCTGGCCGAGGCCGCGCAGCTGGTGCGGGACGGCGGCATCGGCAAGGTGGTCGCCGCCGAGGTGACCATGAGCGCCGGGCGGAACCTGCCCCGCGGCTGGCGGACCGACCCGGCGCTGGCCGGGCTCGGCACCCTCAACAACATCGGCGTGCACGCGTTCGACGTGCTGCGCTACCTGACCGGCTCGGAGGTGTCCGAGGTGGTCGCGCTGGTGGACTCCGAGCCCGGCTACCAGATCGACACCACCGCGCTGGTGCTGCTGCGGTTCGCCAGCGGGACGCTGGCCTACGTCAACGCCAACCAGACCGTCCCGCATGCGCGCGACGACATCGTCCTGTACGGCAGCGAGGGCCGGATCCTCGGCCGCAACCTGTCCCGGCCCGACCGTGACGGCGCACTCGTCGTCACCACCGCGGACGGCGAGCGCGAGACCCCGGCGTCCTCCCGCAAGGCGTACCAGCGGACCGTGGCGGCGTTCGCGGACGCGGTGCTGGCCGGGCGCGACCCGAGCCCGTCGGGTGAGGACGGCCTGCGCAGCGTGGAGCTGACCGCCGCGATCGCGGTGGCGCTCCGCGAGCGCCGGGTGGTCCCGCTCTAGGCGGTCCCCGCTACTGCCAGGGAGGCCCGGTGCGCATCATCGACCTGTCGCAGGAGATCGACACCGGCGTGCCGGTCTATCCCGGGCACCTCAAGACCGTGCTGTTCGAGCACGCGTCGCATGAGGAGACGGCGCCGCGGTTCGAGGGCGGTTTCTCGTTCCAGACCAAAGGCCTGCTGATGAACGACAACGGGCCGACCCACGTGGACTCGTTCAGCCACCTCGATCCCGAGCCGGGCGCGGCGACCATCGACGAGATGCCGCTGGACCTGTTCTACGGGGACGCGCTGTGCCTGGACGTCTCCGGGGTGCCGCCGCGCACCGACATCGAGCCCGCGCACCTGGACGCCGCCCTGGCCGCCAGCGGCCAGCCGCTGCGGCCGGGCGACATCCTGCTGCTGCACACGGCCGCGTGGAACCGGCACGGCGGCACGCCCGCGTACCTGACCGAGTTCCCGGGCCTCGGCGAGGCGGGCAGCCTGTGGCTGCTCGCCCACGGGGTGAAGACGTTCGGGGTGGACAGCTGCACGCCGGACAACCCGGCCAGCCGCAGCTACCCGTGCCACATGATGTGCCGCCATCACCACGTGACGCACTACGAGAACCTGGCCAACCTGGACCAGGTCGCGGGGCGGCGGTTCGTGTTCGCCGGCTTCCCGCTCCGGCTCAAGGGCGCGCACGGCGGGCCCACCCGCGCGGTCGCCCTGCTCTAATAACCCGACCCTAATGATCAGCATTGACCGGCCGCAGGTGCCGTCGCTACGCTAATGATGATGAAAGGGATTAATCCCGGCCGGCCAGCATATTGGGATTGACTCCCCGTGCGGACGTGAGGGGAGCCCGGACAGTGCCGCAGTTCATCGCCCAGACCCTGAACGGGCTGACCCTGGCCGGCATCATCTTCCTGGTCTCCAGCGGCTTCACCCTGGTGTTCGGCGTGATGCGGGTGACCAACCTGTCGCACGGCGCGGTCTACCTGCTCGGCGGGTACATCGGCTACTCCGTCATCACCGCCAGCCACAACTTCTTCTACGGGCTGGCCGCCGCGGCGGCCTCGATGGCGGTGTTCGGGCTGCTGCTGGAGCGCACGCTGATCGCCCGGCTGCGCGGGCAGGAGATGTCGGAGCTGCTGGCCACGCTCGGCCTCATCTACGTGCTGGACGACGTGGCGCTGGCGATCTGGGGCGGCAGCCCGCTGACCATCAACCTGCCCGGCGTCCTCGGCAGGTCGACGACCCTGCCGATCGCCGGCGGCATCGTCTACCCGAACGGGCGGCTGTTCATCCTCGGCGTGTCCATCGTGCTCGCGCTGGGCCTGTACTACCTGCTGCGCCGGACCCGGGTCGGCGCGATCATCCGCGCGGGCGTGGACGACCGGGAGATGGTGAACGCGCTCGGCATCAACGTGCGGCGGGTCTTCACCCTGGTCTTCATGCTGGGCGCGCTGCTGGCGGGCTTCGCCGGGGTGCTCGGCGGCAGCGTGCTGAGCCTGTACACCGGCGGGGACAGCGACATCCTGCTGTTCGCGCTCGCGGTGGTGATCGTCGGCGGGCTCGGCAGCTACGAGGGCGCGATCATCGGCAGCATCGTCATCGGGCTGATCGACAACTACGGCACCGCGTACTTCCCGGCCGTGGCCTACTCGATCCTGTTCATCCCGGTCATCCTCGTGCTGCTGGTGAAGCCGCAGGGCCTGCTCGGCAAGGCCAGCACGTGACGGCCGCGGGCCAGGCCGGGGAAGCAGGCCCCGGGCAGGCCGAGGCAGGCCAGGCCGGACCGGGCCGGGCTGAGACAAGCACGGCTGGGACAGGCACGGCTGAGACAGGCACGGCTGGGGCGGGCACGGCTTTGGCGCACACGGCTGGGGCGGGCGCAGCGCCGGCCGGGCGGCCCCGGCTGGCCGTGGCCGCGCTGGAGCGCTCGCGCCGCCTGACCGGGCCGGTGGCGGGCGTGGCCGTGGCCGTGATCCTGGTGGTGCTGCTGCAGGGCAACGGCTTCACCTCCACCCTGATCCTGGACATGCTGGTCTACGCGATCGCCGCCATGTCGCTGGACTTCCTCGGCGGGTACGCCGGGCTGATCTCGCTCGGCCAGGCCGGGTTCCTCGGCGTCGGCGCCTACGGGGTGGCCATCGCGGAGGTCCACTTCCTCTCGCCGTGGGCGGCGGTGGGGATCGGGCTGGGCGTGGTGCTCGCCCTCGGCCTGGTGCTCGGGATCGTCGCGGTGCGGGTGCGCGGCATCAGCTTCGTCATCATCACCCTGGCCATGGGCCAGGTGCTGTGGGGGCTGGCCTACCAGTGGGTGGGGCTGAGCGAGGGGGACAACGGCATCCCGCTGCCCACACTGCCCGCGCTCGGGCCGTTCGACCTCAACGACCCGCTCACGCTGCGGATGACCGTGCTGGCGGTGTTCGCGGTGGTGGCGCTGCTGCTGGTGACGTTCACCCGGTCGCCGTTCGGGCTGTCGCTGCGGGGCATCCGGTCCAACGAGACCCGGCTGGCCGCGCTGGGGTACCGGACCGGCCTGCACCGCTACCTGGCCTGGGTGATCACGACGTTCTTCACCGGCGTCGCCGGGGTGCTGTACGTGTTCGTCAACCAGCTGATCAGCCCGACGACCATGGACTTCGCCGCGAACGGGCTGTTCGTGCTGATGGTGGTGCTGGGCGGGCTCGGCAGCATCTGGGGCCCGGCGCTGGGGGCGGTGGTGATCGTCCTGTTCCAGCAGGAGCTGAGCATCTACCTGTCCCGCTGGCAGACCCTGATGGGCCTGACCCTGATCGCGGTCGTGCTGTTCAGCCCGGGCGGGCTGTGGGGGATGGTGCGGGCCGCCGGGCGCCGGCGCGACGCGCTGATCGCCCGGCTGCGGGAGTCCCGGTGACCGGGGAAGCCGGGCCTGCCGCCGTGCCCGCCCTGGCCGCGGACCGGCTGTGCCGCCGGTTCCGGGGCCTGACCGCGGTCCAGGACGTGTCGCTGGAGATCCCGGCCGGGGCCAGGTTCGGCATCATCGGGCCGAACGGGGCGGGCAAGACCACCCTGTTCAACCTGCTGTCGGGCGAGCTGCGGCCCAGCAGCGGCAGCGTCACGCTGTTCGGCCGGGACGTCACCGCCCTGCGCCCGTACCGCCGGGTGGCACTGGGCCTGGGCCGGACCTTCCAGGTCAGCCGGATCTTCGCCGACCTGACGGTGCTGGAGAACCTCACCCTGGCCCTGCACGGGCTCAGCCGCAGCAAGCTGGCGCTGCTGCGGCCGTGGCGCGGCTACCGCCAGCTGACCCGGGAGGCCGCGGAGCTCGCCGCCCGGTTCGGGCTGGCCGGGCGGCTGGACGCGGTGGCGGCCGAGCTGTCCCACGGCGAGGTGCGGGAGTTGGAGGTGCTGCTCGCGCTCGCGCTCAAGCCCTGGGTGCTGCTGCTCGACGAGCCCGCGGCCGGGCTCTCACCCGCCGAGCGGGTGAGCATCCAGGCGCTGCTGCGGTCGCTGCCGGCCGGCCTGACCCTGGTCATGATCGAGCACGACATCGACGTGCTGCGCGGGGTGGTGGACTCGGCGGCGGTGCTGCATCTGGGCGCGCTGGTCACTCAGGGCCCGATGGCGGCGGTGGCCGCGGATGAGCGGGTGCGCGAGCTGTACCTGGGCAGTGCCGACCCGGGGGGACGACCCCCCCAACCCCCCCGCAGCGGCCACGCGGGGAGCGCGTCATGATCCAGGTGCGGGACCTGCACACCTACCGGGGCATCAACTACGTCCTGCAGGGCGTCGACCTGGAGATCGCGGACGGGGCGTGCACGGTCCTGCTCGGGCGCAACGGCATGGGCAAGACCACGCTGGTGCACAGCATCATGGGCATGCTGCGGCCGAGGTCGGGCCAGGTGCTGCTGGACGACGTGGACCTGGCCGGCAGGCAGCCCTTCCAGATCGCGCAGCGCGGGCTGGCCCTGGTGCCACAGGGCCGGCGCATCTTCCCGTCGCTGACCGTGGAGGAGAACCTCACGCTGGCCGCCCGCGGCGCCACGGGGCAGGCCGGCGACGGCGCCTGGACGCTGGAGCGGGTGTACGACCTGTTCGGCAACCTCAGGGAGCGCCGCCGCAACCGGGGCGGCCAGCTGTCCGGCGGCGAGCAGCAGATGCTGGCGATCGGCCGCGCCCTGCTGACCAACCCCCGGCTGCTGCTGATGGACGAGCCGTCCGAGGGCCTCGCCCCGGTGATCGTGGAGCAGATCGGCGAGATCCTGGCCGACCTGCGCCGCAGCGGGCTCGGCGTCTTCCTGGTCGAGCAGAACTACGGCCTGGCCACCAGGTGCGCGGACCTCATCAGCATCCTCGCCAAGGGCCGGGTGGTGTGGCGGGGCAGCGCCGCCGAGCTGGCGGCCGACGCCCCGGTGCGGGAGACCCACCTCGGTGTCTGACAGCACGGCGTCTGGCAGCACGGTGCCTGAGGGCGCGGCGCCCGGGTGCGAGCTCGTCAGCATCCCCACCGACACGGCTGAAAGGACGATCATGGGCAAGCCGTTCCACACCGCGCACCGCTGGGACCTGGAGTGGCAGGACGACGTGGACGTGCTGTCCCTGCGCGGCGGCGTCCAGGTCAAGGTCTTCTACTCCGACCCCGAGCTCGGCGTGGCCGACATGCTGATCAAGTTCCCGCCCGGGTACGTCGAGCCCGAGCACTCGCACGAGAGCAGTCATTCCATCGTGGTGCTGGAAGGCGTGCAGATCGTGCGCGGCGTGCACCTGCACCCCGGTGACTACGTGTGGGCCGAGGGCCCCGGCGCGCACGGCCCGTACGAGTACCCGGAGGGCTGCGTGGTCTTCGCCTCCTTCCGCGGCCCCTCCTCGCAGCACCGGTACCAGGGCTCGCCGACCGGGGAGATCTGACCTCCCCGGCCGGCCCTGGCCCTCAGCTGCGGAGGTCGAACGGCCGCAGATACGGCGGCGGCCGGAAGCGCACGAACCCCGGCGGCACCGGCTGCACTTGTTTGTTCACCACGAAGATGTTGTAGGCACCGCCGAGGGCGGCGGCCTGGCTGTTGAGCGTGGCCGGGTCAAGCGGGCCCCACCGGCCGGTGCGTAGCCGGCTGAGCAGCGCCTGCACGGCCGTGATGGTCTCCGCCGGGGTGAACGTGCAGTGCCCGGCCCGGTGCACGAAGATCTGCGCCAGCAGCCGGCCGTTGCCCGCCCGGTTCACCACGCTGCGGTACGCCTGCTCGTTCTCCGGCACCACCAGGCCGTCACCGGTGGTGTGCATGGTCAGCACCGGCATCGAGAGCTGCCCGTTGAACGCGATGTTCTGGGTCAGGTAGCTGACCGACGCGGGGTTGGCGCTGACCCGCTGGGCGCTGTTGAGCGTCGCGAGGTCCTTGCTCAGGGACAGCCCGGCCGCGTGGTACAGCGCGATGACCTCCCGCAGGTCGGCCGAGTGTGCCAGGTCGCTGACGTAGTTCACGCCGGTGTTCCAGGACGGGTTGCCGCCGGCCCGGATCTCCAGGTCCTGCCGGAACGCGAAGATGAACGGGAAGTCCACCTGGCTGTCCCACTGGTACTGGTTGGCTTCCTGCGCCGTGAAGTCACCCGGCGCGGGCTCGGGGGACAGCGGGGTGAACCAGCCGGGGGTGTCGCCGAGGGCGGCCGCCAGCGCCAGCCGGGCCTTGCCCTGCGGGGTCTGCTGCGCCTGGGCCGCCGCTGCTTCCGCGTTCGCCAGGTTGGCCTTGCCGTCGGTGATGTTGACGACCTGCACGGACGGGTCGAGCAGCTGCTGGAACGCGAACGCGGCGTCCAGCGCGGTGTTCCAGGTGGCGACCCCGCCGGCCAGCACGCCGCACATGGGCAGGGCGGCGGTGAACCGGTCCGGGTACCGCTGGATGAGGCCGCCGGTGATGATGCCGCCGAGCGAGTGGCCCCAGGCGATCGTCCGGGTGGGCGCCCCGAACGTCTGGCCGAACTTGTCAAGGGTGGCGATCTGGTCCGGCAGCGCCTCGTGGATGGCCCAGCCGGTGGTCGCGTAGGAGGAGCCGGCCAGCGCGAACCCGTGGCTCAGCAGCCAGCCCCCCGTGACCGGGTCGCCCACGTCCTCCGGCAGGTTCTGGCCGCCCGGTGTTACGTAGCCGTGGCTGTACAGGAACAGCGTGCCGTTCCAGTTCCCGGCCGGGCAGTCGATTACGTATTTGGCACCGTCGGCGAGGGTGCCGTTGGTGGTGGTCGGCGTGCCGGTGCCGCCGCAGGTCTGCGCCGCGGCGAGTGCGGGCGCCGCGGGAACGAGCAGGCCGAGTGCTAATGCGGCGGCGAATCCGGCTCCAGTGAGGCTGCGGAGTTTC
Organism: Gemmatimonadota bacterium; assembly: GCA_050257395.1. Lineage (GTDB taxonomy): Bacteria > Actinomycetota > Actinomycetes > Streptosporangiales > Streptosporangiaceae > JAIRTY01. The sequence goes on from JBLMWU010000205.1 coordinate 9,502, forward strand.
ATCATGTCCCACCTGTCACCATTGACGGCTATTGACCCGACTCTGCCGCACGGCTGCGGCCAGGGCAATACCGGTGGGTAGCGCTGCCGATCAGAAGCTGGGCGGCCCGACCGCGGTCTTGGCGAAGAGCGGCTCCCAGCTCGCCTGGGTCAGCGTGCCCCACGGCGGCACCGCGGTGAAGGTCTCGATCGGGACGTTCCGCAGGGTGCCGTGCACGCTCTCCACCTTGCAGATGTACTCGTTCTGGGTCGGGGACCAGGTCGCGTGGCTGATGGAGACCGGCCCGCGGGGCGCGGTGATCTGGACCGCGCGCATCGCGTTGGACAGCGCCTTCGGGCTGGTGACGTTGCCGTGCAGCGACTTGAGCGCGGTCACCAGGATCTGCGCCTTGGTGTAGCCGGCCTCCGAGTAGTACGACGGGTAGTCGCCGTAGGCGGCGTGGTAGGCGTTGGCGAACGACTGGTTGGCGGCGGAGGTGTTGCCATCGCAGTACTGCGCGTCGGTGTAGATCCCGGTCGCGGCCGCGGCGTTCTCCGCGGGCAGGGCCGCCTGGTCGGTCAGGGTGGTGATGCCCATCAGCGGGACCTTCTTCTTCAGCCCGAACGACGCGTAGGAGTTGACGAAGTTCGCGGCCTGCGAGCCGGACAGCACCACGAAGACGGCCTGGGTGCTGGCCGGGATCGAGGACACGTAGGAGGACATGTCCACGCTGTTGCTCGGCACCCACAGCATCTTGTCGATCTTCCCGCCGAGCTTGGTGAACTGGGCCGCGAAGCCGCCGACGCCCTGCCACCCGAAGGAGATACCCAGCCCCACCGTGGTGACGTGCCGCCAGTGCATGGTGTTGTAGGCCCAGCGGGCGCCGACCGTGGTCGGCGCGAAGCCGTCCCAGCCGGAGGTGAACCCGGCCCCGTACCGGCTGTAGGCCTGGGACTGCTGCGGGCTGGCCAGGTACAGGTCGTCCTCGGGGACGCCCTGGCCGAGCACGTACGGTGCGACCACCGCGATGGCGCTGGACAGCAGCGGGCCCTCCACCACCTGGACGTGGTCGGAGGTGACCAGCTGGCGGGCGTCGGACAGGCTCACCGAGGGGTCACCCTGGTCGTTGGCGTAGGTGACCTGGATCGGGTGCCCGTCCACCGAGCTCCCGAAGTGCTTGAGGCCGAGCTTGAAGCCGTTCTGCTCGCTGACCCCGTTCTTGGTGAAGATGCCGGTCAGCGGGAGCAGGTAGCCGACTTTGACGGGCGAGTGCGGCGAGCCGCCGCCGGACGACGCGCCGCTGCTGCCGCAGGCAGCGGCAAGGCTGGTGCAGGCGGCCAGCGCGACGGCGGCCAGGGCCCGTCCCCGGCCGCGAGCGGTGATCTCAGCCAATGATCTGCCCATGACGATCGCCCTCCTGATTTGCCCTTATGCAATCATGATGGCTAGTCAGGTGCCAGCAAATCACTACATAGTGACCAGAACGTGATTAGAGTCCGGCCCGTCAGTCCGCACGCTGACGGCGGCCGGGATCACCTCCCGGCCGATGCCGTCGCCCTCGATGACGGCGACCCGGGCCGTCACCCGCGTCCCCGCCGCGGCCCGCGGGGCCCGGCTGACCGCTGGCCGGCCGGCGGCGGCGCCCCGACCTGGTGGATGCCGCGCAGCGTGCCGAGCCGGGCGTCCAGGTGGGCCAGCATGGCGTCGGCCGCGGCCACCGGATCCCGGGCGATCACCGCCCGGAGGATCTCCCGGTGCTCGGCGTTGCCGCGCCGGGCCCGGCTGGGCTCGGCGGTGACCGAGTGGGTGGTGTACCGATTTGACAGCTCCCGCAGGTTGGCCAGGATCGCGGCCAGCCGCGGGCTGCCGCCCGCCTCGTCGAGGAGGCCGTGGAAGCGCGAGTTGTGCTCGGCCCAGCGGGCCCCGGCGGTCTCGGTGTCCATGGCCGCGATCACCTCGCCGGCCTGCAGGATGGCCGTCCTGGTGGCGAACGTGGCGGCCCGGGCGGCCGCGACCGGCTCCAGCATCCGGCGGATCTGGAAGATGTCCTCCAGCTCGCTGCGGCACAGCTCGTGCACGACCGCCCCGCCGCGGCGGTCGAGGCGGACGAACCCCTCCGCCGCCAGCTCCCGGAGCGCGTCACGCACCAGCCGGGTGCTCACGGCCAGCTCCTGCGCGATGCTCGCCTGCACGAGCCGGGTGCCGCCGGGGATGGTGCCGGTCACGATGCCGCGGTGCAGCACGGACTTCACCCGCCGGCGGGCCGGCGCGGGCTGACCTAAATCGATTGCAGGGGGATTGCGGTGCGACATCCTCGTCTCCGTTCTCAACCCGCGGGAGTGGGCAGCCGGTCAGGCCGGCGGGATGACCGGCAGCAGCAGGAACGGCTGCTGCTGCGGGCCGGCCCACAGGGTCTGGGTGCTGCCGGTGAGCCCCGGCGGCCGGTCGCCGGGGTCGTTGTGCAGGAACGGCCCGCACCCGGTCATCTCGTTGCTGAAGGAGCCGAGCCGGGGTGCGTCCGGGTGGCTGACCTCGTAGTCCCGGCCGCGCACGGTCAGCGCGATCCGGTAGCCGGCCGGGATGACCAGGCTGGTGGGCCAGATCTCGACGTCCGCCTGGTACACCTCGCCGGGCGTCAGCGGCTGGATCTCGTCGTGGCTGTGATACGGCCGGTACTCCGTGGACAGCGCCGGGTCCAGCTTGCGGTGTGACAGCCGCAGCCAGCCCTGGGCGACCGGGGTGTGCGGGTCGATCGCGCCCGGGAACGTCACCTCCGCGCCGTCCGGGCCGAAGACCCGCAGCACGCAGAACAGGTCGGCGTCGGCGGCCGAGGACGACACGAACAGCCGCGCCGCCACCGGGCCGGTGATCTCCGTCTCCCGGGCCAGTGGCGGCGAGGTGAAGGTCACCCCCTCGGAGTCCGCCCGGTACGACTCGCTGCCGCTGCCCGGCTCGCTGGCGAGCTCCCCGGTGCCCGGGCACAGGTAGTAGCGCGTCCATACGGTGCGGGCCAGCGGCCAGGTCTCCTCGTTCCGCTGGAAAAATCCGCCGATGGTGCGGACCTGGAGCTGCACGGGGGGCTGGTCCCGCCACCCGCTGTCGTCACCGTGCAGGAAACAGGCGAAGAAGCGTTTCTGCAGCCCCACCCCGTAGTCGGTGTAGAAATGCGTCCAGTGCTCAAGCCCGTGCACCTCCAGCCATTTGCGCGGGGACGCCGCCTGGGTGAAGCCCTCGAAGTTCCCCCTGGTGTGCAGGCCCTGCCCGCCCCAGTTCGCGGCGGTGAGCAGCGGCACGGTGATCCGCTGCCAGTCCGCTGACCGGGCCCGGTGGTAGCCGTCGTCCAGCGGGTGCGCGCGGATGTCCGCGCCGAAGTCGGCCCGCGCGGCCGCCAGCTCCCCGTCGCTGAGGGTCTCCGGGCCGGCCGCGGTCTCGCCGGTGGCGCGGCTGCGCGCGCCCCGGTCGCCGACGCCGTGCTGCACCTTGGTCACCTGGTTCGGGTACCAGTGCTGGAAGAACGTGCACAGGATGCCGCCGTGATAGGCGGCGTCCCGGTAGAAGTCGGCGGCGCCCTCCCACACGCACATCGCGGCCAGGTGCGGCGGCGCCAGCCCGGCCACGTGCCACTGGTTCATCGCGTAGTAGGAGATGCCGTTCAGCCCGACCTTGCCGGTGCTCCACGGCTGCGCCGCCGCCCACTCGATGCACTCGTACAGGTCGCGGGTCTCGCGCGGGGAGAACGGGTCCAGCCGGCCGGGGGAGCGGCCCGCGCCGCGGGAGTCCACCCGCACGCACACGTACCCGTCCGGCACCCATTTCTCCGGGTCCACGACCTCCCAGTTCTGGTACAGGTTGCTGGAGCCGCGGGCCACGTCCGGGTGCGCGGCGACCATAAGCTCCCACTGGTCGGCGTAGCCGTCCTGGAAGGCCAGGCCCTTCGCGTACGGGCCGCAGGTGAGGATCACCGGGTACCGGCCGTCGCCGGGCGGCCGGAACACGTCCGCGCGCAGCACCGTCCCGTCGTCCACCGTGATCGGCACGTCCCACTCGATCACCAGGCCGGCAGCGGGGTCGTGCGTCACAGCGTGCTCCCTTGCGTCGTCGCCGGGAGGGCGGAGCGAGCGCGCCTGCCCGGGCGCGCAACTTCAGTGACGGTTAATCGCTGGGGGGACAGATGCCTCGGACGATAGCAGGGCTAACCCTTTCGCGGAACCCTGCGCGGAGTAGCATTTCAGGCACCATGACTGACATCAGTGCTGCTTCCGGTACGCCCGCACCGGCCGGGCTGGCAGTCCCGGCTGTGCCTGCCGCGAGGGGCGCGGCGGCGCCGGACGGCGGGCCTGATGGCGGGCTCGCCGAGGACATCGGCCGGCGGCTGGCGGCGCACCGGGCCGCGCGCGGCATGCGGGTCGCCGAGCTCGCCCGCGAGGTCGGGGTGACGCCGAGCCTGATCAGCCAGATCGAGCACGGGCAGTCACGGCCGTCGGTGTCCACCCTGTTCGCGCTGGCGCAGGCGCTGGCCGTGCCGGTGGACGCGTTCTTCCGGGAAAGCCCGCCCGGCGCTCAGCCCGGGCCGGAGCCGGACGCGCAGCCCGGTGGGGACGGCCCCGGCGGGGACGGGCGGTACGTGGTGCGGCGCGGCAGCCGGGCGGTCATCGACATCGAAGGCGGCGTGCACTGGGAGCGCCTCACCCGCGCCACCTACCGGCACCTGGACTTCTTCGAGCTGATCTACGAGCCCGGCGCCGAGTCCCACCCCCGCCCCTACACCCACCCGGGCACCGAGATGGTCCTGGTCACCGCCGGCGTCTTCGACATCACCATCGGCTTCGACACCTGCCGCCTCGAACCGGGCGACAGCATCGACTTCCCCTCCACCATGCCGCACCGCTACCACAACCCCGGCGAGGCCACCGCACGCGCGGTCACCGTCATCCTCTACGACTGCCCTGGCGACGGCACCAACCCCCACACCAGCCAGGATCGCTGAGCGCGCCGGCCCTCAGCCGGTCAGGCCCAGGCCGAAGAGGCGGTCGGCGGTCAGGCCGGCGATCAGCTCGACGTCCAGGCCGTCCAGGCCGGTGCCGTCGATCTGCTCGGCCAGCGGCCCGGCCGCCATGTCGAACGGGAAGTCGGTCCCGAACAGCACGTGGTCCGCGCCCGCCAGGTCGGTGAGGAAGCGCAGCGGCACCGGCGCGTGCGTCACCGTGTCGAACCAGAACCGCGGCAGGTACCGCGACGGCGGCAGCGCGCAGCCCCGCGACTCCGGGCGGACCCGGTGCCCGTGGTCGAGCCGCCCGATCTGGTAGGGCAGGAACCCGCCGCCGTGCATGAGCACGAGCCGCAGCTGCCCGATCTCGTCCAGCGTCCCGCTCAGGATCAGCCGCGCGGCGCACACCGTGGTGGCGAGCGGGTTGCCGATGAGGTTGGTCAGGTAGAAGTCGGCCAGCCCCGGCAGCGCGCCGACGTAGTAGGGGTGCACGATCAGCGGCACCCCGAGGTCCGCCGCGGCGGCCAGCACCGGCCGCAGCGCGGGATCGTCCAGCTGGGTGCCGCCGGCGTCCGGGCCGATCTCGGCGCCGCGCATGCCGAGGCCGGTGACCGCCCGCCGCAGTTCGGTGACGGCCGCGCCCGGATCCTGCAGCGGCAGCGCGGCGACCGCGGTGATCCGCCCGCCTGAATCCGCCGCGAACGCGGCCAGCGCGTCGTTGGCCGCGCGGCAGAACCCGGCGGCCTCGCCCGCGTCCACCCAGTACATGAACAGGGTCGGCGCGATCGACAGCACCGCGTGGCTGACGGTGCGCTCGTCCATGGCGCCCAGCCGGGCCTCCACGTCGCAGTACACCGGCGGCACCGGATACCGGAAGCCCTGCCGGTGCACCAGCCACTCCTGCCCGTCCCGCTGCTCGGTGCGCAGGCCGTCGAAGCCAGCGCCCCGGCGCGCGTCCGCCAGCACCTCCGGCGGCACGAAATGCGTGTGGACGTCAACTGTCAGCACCGCGGGCCTCCGCCAGACACGACGTGATCAAGTGATCGGAGAGGCTGCTATCACAGCACAGCCGGGCGCCGCCGCGGGCACCGGGGATGGGAGCATGTCCCCATGCTGGCAGCCGTCCTCGACCGGCCCGGCGCGGTGGCCGTCCGCGACGTCGCCGTGCCCGGCGGCAGCGGGCTGGCCCTGGTCCGGGTGCGGCAGGCGGGCATCTGCGGCACCGACCTGAAGATCGCCGCGGGCGCGATCCCGGCCGCGGCCGGGCGGGTGCTGGGGCACGAGATGTCCGGCTGGGTGGAGCGGCCCGGCCCGCGGGCCGCCGTGCCCGCTGGCACGCCGGTGCTGGTCAACCCGGCCGCCTTCTGCGGCCTGTGCGGGGAGTGCCGCCGGGACCTGCCGCAGCTGTGCCAGCACGGCGGCCTGCTCGGCCGGGACCTGGACGGCTGCTTCGCGGAGTTCGTGGCGGTCGGCGAGGAGCTGCTGCACCCGCTGCCGGGCACCGTCACGGCGGACGAGGCCGCCCTGCTGCAGGTGCTGTCCACCTGCGTGCACGCGCAGTCGGGTTTGCGGCTGTCCCCGGCGGACACCGCGGTCGTGGTCGGCCTGGGGGTCAGCGGGCTGCTGCACGTCCAACTGCTGCGCGCGCAGGGCCTGCGGGCCATCATCGGGGTGACCCGGTCGGCGTGGAAGCGGGAGCTGGCGCTGCGGTCCGGGGCGGGCACGGTGGTGACGCCGGAGGACGCGGCGGCGGCGGTCGCGGACGCGACCGGCGGGCGCGGCGCCGGGCTGGCCATCGAGTGCGCGGGCGCGGCGGGCACCCTGGCCCAGGCGATGCGGCTGGCCGGGCCGGGCGCGACCGTGGTCATGTTCGGCATCCCGCCGTCCGCTGACGGCATGCCGACCTACGACTGGTACTACAAGGAGCTGACCATCCGGTGCCCGCGGGCCGCCCGGCCCCGCGACTGCGACACCGCGGTCCGGCTGTGCGCGGACGGCAGGCTGGACCTCGCGCCGCTGGTGACCGCCCGGTTCCCGCTGGCGGACGCGGCCGCGGCCATGGCCGCCTGCGGCGGCGCCGGGCAGCTGAAAGTGGTACTCGATATCGGTTGACATCCTCCCCCGCTCTGACGGGTGGGGATTCCAGCTACTCACACCCCGGTAAGGAGGCGAGCAGTTGAGGTTCGCGGTTCGCCGGCTCAGGCAGCCCTGGGCCTCCCCGCGCAGTCACGGCGTGCCCCGCCGCGATGTTGCGTGCCGCGTTCACGTCGGCGTTGCTGCAATATCCGCAGGACCTGCACCGGAAGACGGCTTGGCTCTCGCGGGCCTTCC